>NZ_JAWRHZ010000045.1:0-15321 GCF_040308045.1 Proteiniborus sp. | reverse complement strand
TTACTTCTCCAAAGCCGTATCTTTTGTTTAATACTGTTGTGATTGCTGCTGTTAATGTTGTTTTACCGTGGTCAACGTGTCCTATTGTTCCAATATTTACGTGTGGCTTGGTTCTTTCATATTTTGCTTTTGCCATTTTTTATTCCTCCCTACTAAAGAAATTTATATTTTTATATGATAAAATTCTAGACATTATTTATTAATAATTTTTTCAGCTATACTGTTTGGTACTGCTTCATAATGGTCAAATTGCATTGTATATGTTCCACGACCTTGAGTTTTTGAACGAAGATCAGTTGCATATCCAAACATTTCCGCTAGAGGTACAAATCCTCTTACAACTTGTAAACCATTTCTTGACTCCATACCTTCTATTCTTCCTCTTCTTGAGTTAAGATCACCTATTACATCTCCCATATACTCTTCAGGCATGACAACTTCGACCTTCATATATGGCTCAAGAATTACAGGATTTGCTTTTTTCATACCATCTTTAAATGCCATTGAACCAGCAATTTTAAACGCCATTTCAGATGAGTCAACTTCATGGTATGAGCCGTCATATAGAGTTACTCTAAAGTCAAGAACTTCATATCCTGCAAGTATACCATTTTGCATAGCTTCTTGGATACCATTATCAACTGCTGGAATATACTCTTTCGGTATAACTCCACCAGTAATTTTGTTGACAAACTCATAGCCTTCGCCTGGTTGTCTTGGCTCCATTCTAATCTTAACGTGTCCGTATTGTCCACGTCCACCAGATTGTCTTGCGTATTTTGATTCTACTTCAACTTCTTTTGTTATAGTTTCTTTATATGCAACTTGTGGGTTACCTACATTAGCTTCTACTTTGAATTCTCTTAGAAGTCTATCAACTATAATTTCTAGGTGTAACTCACCCATTCCTGCTATAATTGTTTGACCTGTTTCTTGATCAGTATAAGCTTTAAATGTTGGGTCTTCTTCAGACAATTTTGCCAAAGCTATTCCCATTTTATCTTGACTAGCTTTAGATTTAGGTTCTATCGCTACTCTGATAACAGGCTCTGGAAACTCCATGGATTCTAATATAATTGGATGACTTTCATCACAAAGAGTATCTCCTGTTCCTGTGTCCTTAAGTCCTACTGCAGCAGCAATATCTCCAGCATAAACCCTATCTAGTTCCTCTCTCTTGTTGGCATGCATCTGTAATATACGGCCTATTCTTTCTTTTTTACCTTTTGATGAATTTAATATATATGAGCCTGATTCCAATACTCCTGAGTAGACTCTAAAAAAAGCTAGTTTACCTACATATGGGTCTGCCATGATTTTGAATGCTAGTGCTGCAAAAGGTTCTTCATCTGAAGATGCTCTTTCTTCAACTTCTTCCGAACCTGGTTTTACTCCTGTAATGTTTGGAACATCTGTAGGAGCAGGCATATATTCTACAATCGCATCAAGAAGTGGTTGAATACCTCTATTTCTATACGCTGAACCGCATAAAACAGGAGTTATTTTACAAGCAATTGTAGCACTCCTTATTGCATCCTTTATCTCATCAACACTTATTTCCTCACCTTCAAGGTATTTCATCATTAGCTCTTCATTTTCATCAGCTACAGCTTCTAATAGTGCCTCTCTGTATTCCTCTGCTAAATCTTTCATGTCTGCTGGAACATCTACTATTTCGTATTCTTTTCCTAGCTCATCCTTGTATATTCTCGCTTGCATGTTAATTATGTCAACTATTCCAACAAAAGTACTTTCTGAACCAATTGGTAGCTGTACAGGTACTGCATGGGCTTTTAATCTTTCTTTCATCATGTTAACTGCTCTAAAGAAATCTGCACCTGTAGTATCCATTTTGTTTACAAAAGCCATACGTGGAACATGGTACTTATCTGCTTGACGCCAAACTGTTTCTGATTGTGGCTCCACTCCGCCTTTTGCACAAAAGACTGCTACTGCGCCATCGAGAACACGAAGAGATCTTTCTACCTCAACGGTAAAATCCACGTGTCCTGGTGTGTCTATAATGTTTACCCTATGACCATTCCATTGAGCTGTAGTTGCTGCAGAAGTTATTGTGATTCCTCTTTCCTGTTCTTGCTCCATCCAATCCATCGTAGCGGAACCTTCATGAGTTTCGCCTATTTTATGAGTTCTACCTGTATAGAATAGTATTCTTTCAGTAGTAGTCGTTTTACCTGCATCTATATGAGCCATTATTCCAATATTTCGAGTTTTTTCTAAAGAAAATTCTCTAGGCACAGTAATCCTCCTTTCTGCTTCTTATTTCATATTTAATATTTTCATTCAACTGTGATTTTAACCAAAGTAATCTATATTTATTACCATCTATAATGTGCAAAAGCTTTATTAGCTTCAGCCATTTTATGTGTATCTTCTCTCTTTTTAACACTTGCACCTGTATTGTTAGCTGCATCCATTATTTCTTTAGCTAGTTTTTCACTCATAGTTTTTTCTCCTCTTTTTCTAGAGTATTCTGCTAGCCATCTTAGTCCTAATGTTTGTCTTCTTTCTGGTCTAACTTCTATTGGCACTTGGTATGTTGCTCCACCCACACGTCTTGCCTTTACTTCAAGTACAGGCATTATGTTGTTAAAGCCTTTGTAGAAAACTTCCAATGGGTCTTCACCAGTTTTTTCCTTGATGTAATCAAAAGCATCGTACACAATTCTTTGTGCTACACCTTTTTTCCCATCAAGCATAATTTGATTTATTAATTTTGTAACTACTTTATCTTTATATATTGGATCTGGACTTACTTGTCTTTTTTGAATATGTCCTTTTCTTGGCACTATTCTTCCCTCCTTAATATTTAGATTAATTCATAGGTACTCGACATTTTGAAGCTTGTCGTCAGCGCACTAAAATGCATTTATATAAACAGCCTTTAGCCTATGACGCTAAAACCCCGCATTTTCGTACCTGTTAACATTATTTTTTCTTAGGTTTCTTTGCACCATATTTTGATCTGGATTGCATTCTCTTGTCTACACCAGCTGCATCTAATGTTCCTCTTACAATATGGTATCTAACCCCTGGTAAGTCTTTAACTCTTCCACCTCTTATAAGAACAACGCTGTGCTCTTGTAAGTTGTGGCCTATACCTGGGATATAAGCATTAACTTCTAAACCATTTGTAAGTCTAACTCTGGCAATCTTTCTTAAAGCTGAGTTAGGTTTCTTAGGTGTTACGGTTCTAACAGATACACAAACCCCTCTTTTTTGTGGTGAATTTACTTTTGTTGTTCTTTTCTTTAAAGAGTTTAAACCTACTCCTAAGTGAGCTGATTTAGATTTGTAAACAACTTCTTCTCTACCTTTTTTTATTAATTGGCTAATTGTTGGCATTAAAGCACCTCCTTCCAAAAATTAAACTATTTTAAAATTGCAGCAACTGCTGCACTTACTTCAATCCCACAGGCCTTACCTAATTCTTTCATACTCTTTACATATATAATTTCTATAGATTTATCACTACATAATTGGATTATATCATGTACTACCTTGGGCTCTGCATCTCCTGCTATATACATTGTCTGAACTTCATTGTTATTTATTGCTCTTCTGGCCTGTTTTATACCAACAACCTTTTTAGTATCTTTAAGATTAGTTAGCATTTGAGTTTCCTCCTTTATTAGACATCTAGAAGATTATGTAGCTATAGCTACATAATCTTCCTTGATTCAAAAGAGTCAACCTGCAATTTTACACACTTATATATTTTACCACCTGAAATAAGCAGTGTCAACATTTATATTATTCTTCAACTATTTCTTCTTTTATCTCTTCTTCTGGGACTCTTAAGGCAATGTCTTTATATTTTCTCATTCCTGTACCTGCTGGTATAAGTTTACCAATAAGCACATTTTCTTTTAATCCTATTAGCCCGTCTTCTTTTCCTTTTATAGCTGCCTCTGTAAGAACTCTTGTAGTTTCTTGGAAAGAAGCTGCTGACAAGAAGGATTCAGTGGCTAATGAAGCCTTAGTAATTCCAAGTAATACTCTTCTGCCTACTGCAGGCTTTCCTGATTGTTCTTCTATTTTTTTATTGGCTTCTTCAAAATCAAATATGTTTATTAAGCCACCAGGAAGAAAATCTGTATCTCCTGGGTCTTCAACTTTGACTTTATTTAACATTTGTCTAACTATAACTTCAATATGTTTGTCGTTTATGTCAACACCTTGCAGTCTATAAACTCTTTGCACTTCTTTTACAAGATATGATTGAACTCCACCAATTCCTTTTATTTTTAATATGTCATGCGGATTAACTGAACCTTCGGTTATCTCATCTCCAGCCTCGATAAAGTCTCCAGCTTTGACTTTTAATCTTGAACCATAAGGAATAGTATATGTTTTTGCTTCTCCATCATTTGCAGTAACTGTTGCTTCTTTTCTTCTTTTTGATTCATTTATTGAAACAGTACCTGAGATTTCCGTAATGATAGCAAGTCCTTTTGGCTTTCTAGCCTCAAAGAGCTCTTCAACCCTTGGAAGACCTTGAGTAATATCTGCTCCAGCTACACCACCTGTATGGAAGGTACGCATTGTAAGCTGAGTACCAGGTTCTCCTATAGATTGAGCTGCTATTATTCCTACAGCTTCTCCTGTATTAACTATTTGTCCTGTAGCTAAGTTTCTTCCATAGCATTTAGAACATACACCATGTCTTGTTTTACATCCTAATACTGTTCTTGCTTTAACTTCTTCTATTCCTGCTTCAACTATTTTATCTGCCGCTTTTTCTGTAATTAGCTCTCCACCTGCTACTATTAGTTCTCCTGTATTAGGATCTAATATATCTTCATATGCATATCTACCTTCAATTCGGTCCCATAGTTCCTCAATAACTTCTTTTCCATCTTTAAATGCTTTAATTGTTATATACTGATCTGTTCCACAATCATCTTCTCTTACTATTACGTCTTGACTTACGTCAACTAGTCTTCTTGTAAGGTATCCTGAGTCAGCTGTTCTTAATGCAGTATCAGCAAGACCTTTTCTAGAACCGTGTGTTGAAGTAAAGAATTCAAGAACTGTAAGTCCTTCTCTAAAGTTTGCTCTAATAGGTTGTTCAACAGTTTTACCTGAAGCATTAGCCATAAGTCCTCTCATACCTGCAAGCTGTCTAATCTGGTTTTTACTACCTCTAGCTCCTGATTGAGCCATTATGAATATGTTGTTAAGAGGGTCTAGATTGTTCATAAGTGCTTCGGTAACTTTTTCTGTAGTTCTATTCCAAACTTCTATAACTCTTTCATATCTTTCTTCGTCTGATATAAGTCCTCTTCTGTAAGATTTTTCGTACTTATCAACTTTTTCTTCTGCTTCTGAGATCAATATTTCTTTTGCTTCAGGAACTACTATGTCATCAATACTTACTGTAATAGCCCCAATTGTAGAAAAGTGAAATCCTGTCTGTTTAATATTATCAAGTACCACTGCAGTTATTGTATTACCATGCTTTCTAAAGCACTTTTCTATGATTTTTCCTAGCATTTTCTTATCTACAATTCTATCTATTTCTAATGAATATTTATCTAAGTCTCTATTAACAAAACCTAAGTCTTGAGGAATGTTTTGGTTAAATATAAATCTACCTACAGTGCTTTCAACTAACTTTCCTCTGTCATTTTCATCAAGCCTTACTCTAACCTTAACCTTAGCATGTAAGTCTACTGCTCCATCATAGTATGCAAGGAGCATTTCATCATAATCCTTGAAAACCATCCCATGCCCTTTATCATCTGCCTTTTCTACAGTTAAATAGTAGCTTCCTAATACCATGTCTTGAGTTGGTGTAGTAATAGGTTTACCATCCTTTGGTGCAAGAATATTGTTCACTGATAACATCAAGAATCTTGCTTCAGCTTGAGCCTCCATAGAAAGTGGCACGTGTACAGCCATTTGGTCTCCATCGAAGTCTGCATTATATGCTGTACATACAAGTGGATGTAGCTTAATTGCCTTTCCTTCTACAAGTACCGGTTCAAAAGCTTGAATTCCAAGTCTGTGTAGAGTAGGAGCACGGTTTAATAGTACTGGATGTTCTTTTATTACTGAATCCAATACATCCCATACAACGGGTTTAACTTTTTCCACCATTCTTTTTGCACTCTTTATATTATGTGCATGGCCTTCGTTTACTAGCTTTTTCATAACAAATGGCTTAAATAATTCTAGTGCCATCTTTTTAGGAAGTCCGCACTGGTAGAATTTAAGTTCTGGTCCTACAACAATAACTGAACGTCCTGAATAGTCAACTCTCTTACCAAGAAGATTTTGTCTAAATCTTCCCTGTTTACCTTTAAGCATGTCAGATAATGATTTTAATGGTCTATTACCAGGCCCTGTTACAGGTCTTCCTCTTCTTCCATTATCTATTAAAGCATCTACAGCTTCCTGAAGCATCCTTTTTTCATTTCTAACTATTATATCTGGAGCTCCTAAGTCTAACAGCCTTTTTAATCTGTTATTTCTATTTATAACTCTTCTATAAAGATCATTTAAGTCAGAGGTTGCAAATCTTCCACCATCAAGTTGTACCATAGGTCTTAAGTCTGGTGGTATAACAGGTATTACATCTAATATCATCCATTCGGGTCTATTACCAGATTGTCTAAATGCTTCTACAACTTCTAATCTTCTTATTATTCTAATTTTCTTTTGCCCTGAACTTTCCTTTAACTGAGCTCTTAGTTCCTTCGCTTCTCCTTCTAGATCAATTTTCGCTAGAAGTTCTTTTACTGCTTCAGCTCCCATAGAAGCTTTAAATCTTCTGCCATATTTATCTATGGCATCCCTAAATTCTTTTTCATTTAAAAGTTGCTTTTCTGAAAGAGATGTATCACCAGGGTCTATTACTACATAAGAAGCAAAATAAAGAATTTTTTCTAGAGCCCTAGGAGACATATCTAGTATGAGTCCCATTCTACTTGGTATTCCTTTAAAATACCAAATATGAGAGACTGGAGCAGCAAGCTCTATGTGTCCCATTCTCTCTCTTCTTACTTTAGCTTTTGTGACTTCAACTCCACATCTGTCACATACTACGCCTTTATATCTTACTCTTTTATATTTTCCACAATGGCATTCCCAGTCTTTTGTAGGTCCAAATATTTTTTCACAGAATAGACCTTCTTTTTCTGGTTTTAAAGTTCTATAGTTAATAGTTTCAGGTTTTTTTACTTCTCCTTTTGACCATTGTCTTATCTTTTCAGGTGATGCTAAACCAATTCTGATAGAATCAAAATTATCAAGCTCGAACAAGGGGCTTTCTCTCCCTTCATAAATTAATTTGAGGCTTAAAACTAGTCATCAAAACCTTCATCAAATAAGTTATCATCATCATCTAAAATATACTTATCATCATCAGATTCTTCAACTTCAAGTTCTTCTTCAGAACTCTCTATATTACTTTCATCATAATCATTGTAATATTCACTTTCAAACTCACTATCTTTATCTTCTACATCAAAGCCAATATTTAGATCTCCTATTTCATCGTCTACTGATTCTTTTATTTCTATTTCCGTATCATCAGTCAATACCTTAACATCTAGGGCTAAACTCTGTAATTCCTTTATAAGAACCTTAAATGATTCTGGAATTCCTGGCTCAGGAATATTCTCTCCTTTAACTATTGCTTCATATGTCTTGACACGTCCTACAACGTCGTCTGACTTTACAGTTAATATCTCTTGGAGGGTATGAGAAGCACCATAGGCCTCTAATGCCCATACCTCCATTTCACCAAATCTCTGTCCACCAAATTGAGCTTTACCTCCTAATGGCTGTTGAGTAACTAGTGAATAAGGGCCTGTAGACCTAGCATGTATCTTATCATCAACTAAGTGATGAAGCTTAAGCATATACATGTATCCAACTGTAACAGGATTGTCAAATTCTTTTCCTGATCTACCATCCCTTAGTAGTATTTTCCCACTTTCCGGGTAATCTACATTTCTTAAAGCTTCCCATATGTCATTTTCATTGGCCCCATCAAATACTGGGGTGGCAACATGCCAGCCTGCTTTTTTCGCAGCTAAGCCTAGGTGCACTTCTAATACCTGACCAATGTTCATACGAGAAGGTACCCCTAATGGGTTAAGAACAACTTCTAGAGGTGTACCATCTGGCAAGAAAGGCATATCTTCTTCAGGAAGAATCCTTGAGACAACACCTTTGTTACCGTGTCTACCACACATTTTGTCCCCAACATTTATTTTACGTTTTGTAGCTATATATACTCTAACAAGTTGATTAACTCCTGGAGGTAGCTCATCTCCATTTTCTCTAGTGAACACTTTTACATCTACGACTATTCCCGTTTCACCATGGGGAACTCTAAGGGAAGTATCTCTGACTTCTCTAGCTTTTTCACCAAATATTGCTCTCAATAATCTTTCTTCGGCAGTAAGCTCTGTTTCTCCCTTTGGAGTAACCTTACCTACTAGTATGTCATTTGCTACAACTTCTGCTCCTATTCTAATGATTCCTCTCTCGTCTAAGTCCTTTAATGAATCTTCCCCTACATTAGGTATATCCCTTGTTATTTCTTCTGGACCAAGCTTTGTATCTCTAGCCTCTGATTCGTATTCTTCAATATGAACAGAAGTAAGTATGTCTTCTCTTACAACTTTTTCATTTAATAAAATAGCATCCTCGTAGTTGTATCCTTCCCATGTCATAAATGCAATAAGTAGGTTCTTACCAAGTGCTATTTCTCCCTGATCTGTAGAAGGACCATCTGCTATAACCTGCCCTTTTCCGACTCTTTCATGCTTTCTAACAATAGGTCTTTGATTTATGCAGGTTCCTTGATTTGAACGCTTGAATTTCAATAATTTATATTTATCTATTTGGCCGTCTTCATCTCTTCTGATTATTATTTCATCAGAAGACACTCTAACAACAACTCCACTATGTTTTGCAACTATTACTACTCCAGAATCCTTTGCTGCTCTATACTCCATACCAGTACCTATAATTGGAGCCTCTGTTTTTAATAAAGGAACAGCCTGACGCTGCATGTTAGCACCCATTAGAGCCCTGTTAGCATCATCATTCTCCAAGAATGGTATCATGGCTGTACCTACAGATACTATTTGTCTAGGTGACACGTCCATATAATCAACTTCATCTACTGGAACAACTTCTATACTCCCGTATTTTGCTCTAGCTAACGCTCTTTTGTTGACAAATCTACCTTCGGCATCTAATGGCTCATTTGATTGAGCAATTATAAATTCATCTTCAACATCAGCTGTTAAGAAATCAATCTCTTCAGTAACTACTCCAGCTTCTTTATCAACTCTTCTATATGGAGCTTCTATAAAACCATAATCATTTATTCTAGCATAAGTAGTAAGTGACGTTATAAGTCCGATGTTTGGTCCTTCAGGTGTCTCTATAGGACACATCCTTCCATAATGTGAATGATGAACGTCTCTTACTTCAAAGCCGGCTCTGTCTCTGCTAAGACCTCCTGGTCCTAGTGCAGACATTCTTCGTTTATGTGTAAGCTCCGCTAATGGATTTGTTTGATCCATGAACTGTGATAATTGGCTACTACCAAAAAACTCTTTAATAGATGCAGCCACAGGTCTAATATTAATCAATGCTTGTGGTGTAACTACATCTATGTCTTGAATAGTCATTCTTTCCCTAACTACTCTTTCCATCCTTGATAATCCTATTCTAAATTGATTCTGTAAAAGTTCTCCTACAGAACGAAGTCGCCTATTTCCAAGGTGGTCTATATCATCAGTATTTCCAATGCCAAAGAACAAATTGAACTCATAATTAACTGATGCAACTATATCATCATTAATTATGTGTTTTGGAGAAAGTTCTCTAATTCTTTCTTTTATTGCTTCCTTCAACTCGTCAGTTTTACCAAATTTATCTATTAGTTCCTTCATTATAGGATAATATACTTTCTCTTTTAGCCCTAAATCTTCAACAGAAAAAGGCAGATCAAACGCTTTAATGTTTACAAAATGATTACCTCTAACTCTTACAGTTTTGTTATCATCAGTTAATACATCTACCACATTTATACCTGCATTCTCTATTTCGATGGCTTTTTTTCTAGAAATCTTTTCGCCTTTTTCAGCTAAGATCTCTCCTGTATTTTCATCAATTATTGTATTAGCAGCTCTTCTATTTGCAATTCTATTGTAAAGTGATAGCTTTTTATTAAATTTATATCTACCAACTTTAGCTAAATCATATCTTTTAGGATCAAAGAATAGAGTGTTAATAAGTGATTTTGCACTATCTACAGTAGGTGGTTCACCTGGTCTAAGCCTTTTGTATACCTCAAGCAAACCTTCATCTTGATTCTTAGTGCTATCTTTTTCAAGTGTTTTTAGAACCTGTTCAGTTTCACCTAAAAGTTCCAAGATTTCAGCATTAGTACCATAGCCTAATGCCCTAAGTAAAATAGTAAGGGGAAGTTTTCTAGTTCTATCTACTCTAACATAAACTATATCATTTGAATCACTTTCGTATTCTAACCAAGCACCTCTATTTGGTATTACCGTTGAAGAATACAGCCTTTTACCTGTCTTATCTATATTTTCTGCAAAATAAACTCCCGGTGATCTGACCAGCTGGCTTACTATTACTCTTTCTGCTCCATTAATAATAAATGTTCCCTTTTCAGTCATCAAAGGGAAATCTCCCATAAATACTTCTTGTTCCTTAACTTCTCCAGTTTCTTTATTAATAAGTCTAACTTTAACTTTTAATGGTGCTGCAAAATTCACGTCTCTTTCTTTTGACTCTTCTTCTTCATATTTTGCTTCATCACCAATACTATAATCAACAAACTCTAAAATTAAATTTCCTGTGTAATCCTGGATTGGAGATATGTCTTCGAATACCTCTTTTAGTCCTTCATTGATGAACCACTCATAAGATCTTTTTTGGACTTCAATTAAATCTGGGAGCTCTAAGACTTCACTAATCCTAGAATAACTCATACGAACCCGTTTTCCATACGAAACAGGATGCACCATTATTACTCACCCCTTAATAAAACTTAAGTAGTTAAAAACAAATTACCAAAATTAGCACTACTCCTCGCCGTAGGTTGCGGACTTCTAACTCCCTTCGGTCGTTATAAGCCTCGCCAACCCTGACAAAGGTAGTACCTGCAATTCACCTTCGCTATCGCTCGATTCATTGGGTACTACTCTTTGGTAATTTTTTGAATTTAAATACACCTATTATAATATTGCCACAAACTTTAGCAAATATTCAAAGTTTGTGCCAAAAATCGCCTATTATGCATTTTATAATATTATCATACAAAAATAAAGTTGTCAAGCATAGAAATTTACTACCTTTATTATATCTTTTTAACAAAAATAATTACACTAATACTAATAGTCAAACAGGTTTCAAGAAAAAATATTCTAATAAATTTCTAACATTTTTTCTAATATTATTTTTTATGCTTGACATATTATTATACCATAAAAAAAGGTTTCATTTTTAATGAAACCTTTTTTTATCATATTATAAAGTAATTATTTAACTTCTACAGTTGCTCCAACTTCTGAAAGTTTAGCTTTCATTTGTTCAGCTTCGTCTTTTGAAGCTCCTTCTTTTAATGTTTTTGGTGCGTTATCAACTAATTCCTTAGCTTCTTTTAAGCCTAAGCCAGTTATTTCTCTAACAACTTTGATAACTTTGATTTTTTCTGCGCCAGCACTTGCTAAAACTACATCAAATTCTGTTTTTTCTTCAGCTGCTGCACCAGCTGCTGGAGCTGCACCACCTGCTACCATTACAGGAGCTGCTGCGCTTACACCAAATTCTTCTTCTAAAGCTTTAACTAATTCTGATAATTCTAACACTGATAATGCTTTTACATCTTCTATTAATTTTGTGATTTTTTCACTCATTATAATATACCTCCATTTTTCATTTTTTTATTAAGCTTCTTGCGGTTCTTTATCAACTATTGCTTGTATTGTTCTAGCAAATTTCGAAATAGGTGAGTTTAATGCAATAACTATTTGAGTAAGTAGAACTTCCTTAGATGGTAATTCACCTATAGCCTTAATCTTATCTATACCTACAAGTTCGCCTTCTACAATACCAGCTTTAAATTCTAAGTTTTTATGGTCTTTAGCAAATTCGCTTGTGATTTTAGCAGGGGCTACTACATCTTCTTTAGATATTGCTATAGCATTTGGTCCAGCTAAGAATTCATTGAAAGCCTCATAGCCTTCTTCTTTAAATGCAAATCTCATCATTGTATTTTTGTATACTTTGTATTCTACTCCTGCTTCAGTACATTTCTTTCTTAATTCAGTAACCTCTTCAACAGTAAGTCCTCTATAGTCAACAAGTACAATTGATTTTGCATCTTTAATCTTAGATCTTATTTCTTCTACAACTTGTTTCTTTTGATCTAATACTGAGCTCATTCTAGTCCACCTCCTTATTGCTAACTAATCATTCCAATATGGTCGAAAATATAATAAGGTCTCTCCGTAGACACAGAGAGACCTTTGATTTCATAAGTAATCATAAGCCTTTCCTCGGTAGGTGAATATTAAACCTATAAGGTACCTACTGTCTACGGAACATTTATTAAATTTGCAACATTAGTTAGTATATTATCAGTATATTAATATAATGTCAACAATTTTATTCCATTATTTTTGATGGATTTATTTTAATTCCAGGACCCATTGTACTAGAAATTGTTACGCTTCTTAAATATTTACCTTTTGCTGCTGCTGGCTTAGCCTTCACAACTGCTTCCATTAAGGTATTAAAGTTTTCTTTTAGCTTTTCTGTTCCAAATGATGCTTTGCCTATTGGAACGTGAATTATATTAGTTTTGTCAACTCTATATTCAACTTTACCAGCTTTAATATCTTGAATTGCTTTCTCAACATCAAAAGTAACTGTTCCTGATTTTGGGTTAGGCATTAATCCTTTTGGTCCTAACACCCTACCTAGTCTTCCTACAACACCCATCATATCTGGTGTTGCAACAACAACATCATAGTCAAACCAGTTTTCGCTTTGAATTTTAGTTACAAGCTCTTCAGCACCTACAAAGTCAGCGCCTGCATTTTCTGCTTCTTTAGCTTTGTCACCTTTAGCAAAAACTAAAACCTTTTTAGTTTTACCTGTACCATGTGGTAAAACTACAGCACCTCTAACTTGTTGATCAGCATGTCTTGAGTCTACCCCAAGCCTAATATGCAATTCTATTGTTTCATCAAATTTAGCTTTTGCTGTTTTTTGAACTAGCTCAACAGCTTCAGCTGAATCATAAAGATTTTCTCTGTCTATTAATTTTGAACTATCTAAATAGTTTTTACCTTTTTTAGCCATTATATAAACCTCCTTGTGGTATTAGCGGTTGTTACCTCCCACTTAATAATTATTCTTCAACAACAATTCCCATACTTCTTGCAGTTCCTGCTACCATGCTCATAGCAGCTTCTATACTACCTGCATTTAAGTCTGGCATTTTAAGCTCTGCTATTTCTTTTACTTTAGCTTTTGATATTTTTGCAACTTTTGTTTTGTTTGGTACTCCGGAGCCTGATTCTATTCCTACTGCTTTCTTAAGCAATACTGCTACCGGAGGAGTTTTTGTTATGAATGTGAAAGATCTATCTTGGTAAACTGTTAAAACAACTGGAATTATCATACCAGCTTGATCAGCAGTTTTTGCATTGAATTCTTTTGTAAACTGCATGATATTTACCCCGTGAGGTCCTAAAGCTGTACCTACTGGTGGCGCTGGAGTTGCTTTACCAGCTGGAATTTGTAATTTAACCATAGCTATAACCTTTTTTGCCATTTTTACACCTCCTTACTATGTGGGAAAAGCCTATAAGCTAATCCATTTGTGTCTTGTAATCTATCTATAATTATAAAGCGTATGCTTTGTTGCCAGCACTATAGCTTTTCAACTTGATCAAAATCTAGTTCTACAAGCGTTTCTCTTCCAAACATAGATACAAATACTTTAAGTTTCCTTTTTTCTGCATTAATATTTTCAACTGTTCCCATAAAGTTTTCAAAATAACCTGATGTTATCTTAATAACATCCCCAACATTAGCGTCAACTTCAGGCAATGCTTCCTGTACTCCTAATAGTTTTACTTCTTCATTAGTAAGTGGTACAGGTTTAGATCCTGGTCCTACAAAACCAGTAACTCCTCTTGTATTCCTTACTAAATACCAGGATTCATCTGTCATTGTCATCTTAACCATTACATATCCTGGGAACATTTTTCTCTCTTTGACTTTTTTCTTGCCATTTTTAGTCTCAACGTACTCTTCAACAGGGACTCTTACTTCAAAAATAACATCCTGCATTCCTCTATTTTCAACAAGCTTTTCAATATTGGCTTTAACTTTATTTTCGTGACCCGAATAGGTATGGGCTACGTACCATTTTCCTTTATCTGACTTATCCGTCATAGCTTACAGGGACCTAAGTTACAGGTCCTTCCCTCCTTCATTTTTTATCCAATTATTAACTTTAATATTTGATGTAAGCCTGAGTCAATTAGCCATACTGCCAAAGAAATAATTGTACAAATAACTAATACTACTATAGTATAGTTAATTAGCTCTTTTCTACTAGGCCAACTAACTTTTTTTAATTCAGCTCTTACTCCTTTAAAGTAGCTGTTTATTTTTTTGCTTCCCTTTTCAGCACCCGTTTGAGCCGCCATTTACTTCACATCCTTATAAAAAGTTTTTAAAAAACTATTTAGTTTCCTTATGAACTGTATGAGTATGACAGAACTTGCAGTATTTTTTTAACTCAATTCTTTCTGTATTATTCTTTTTATTTTTCATAGTATTGTAGTTTCTTTGCTTACATTCTGTACATGCTAAAATAACTTTTGCTCTCATCAAACACACCTCCCATGCTTAACTTAAGTTAAGTCTATGTCAAAATAATCATTATTCTCGGGCATAGTAACCCAATAATAGTTACATTACTTTATATAAACTATCACAAATTAAATAGTCTGTCAATAAAAAAATACAATTATAGGCAACCTATATATATTATATTCAGACCTTAGTATTTCCACAATACTATAATCAATACTTATTTTTGCTTACTTCCTTAAAAAGACTAGGTCTTTAAGACCTAGTCTCTAAATTATTCTATAACTTGAGCTACGACTCCCGCTCCTACTGTTCTTCCACCTTCACGAATAGCAAATTTTAGTCCTGCTTCCATTGCTATTGGTGTGATTAGTTCTATTGTAAATGTTGCGTTATCTCCTGGCATTACCATTT
>NZ_JAWRHZ010000044.1:0-8233 GCF_040308045.1 Proteiniborus sp. | reverse complement strand
AGATATTTCCCACCACCATTAAACTTCCAGAATTCTTCTATTTCAAGTCTATCAATAGCCTTTCTGATTGTCTTTGTAGATGACTTTAATATATCTGATATTTCTCGGATTGATAGTCCTGACTGGGTAAGTTCTATCAACTTCTGATCCCACAGTTCCTGATAAGCATCAATATTGTTTTCATCTTCATTAAATCGTTTGAATAACTTTTTTCTTTTTCTACTATACAGTTCTCATGGGATGGATTAATAAATTTCTATCTATTCCCTGCCCTTATGAGTTCCGTGCTGTTATAAAGGGGTATCTTATGTTTTAAACATACAAACACCCCTGTAACTTGATGACTTCTGTGCCAATATGGCTCTCCAAATCTTTCTATGTCCTCTTTAAAACACTATGGTTTAAAGGAATGATAGCAGACTTAAATGACATCCCTTGAAATATTTTATTAAAAAACATCCCCCGATAAAACTCTACTGTCGAAAAGTTGCCCTCACGTCCATCACCCCTAACCTTGATTTCGTCGTCTAAATTTTCTTTCAAAAAAATAAAAAGCACATTCTCCTTTAATAATGCCAGAATAAACCCGACCGTATAAAGAGAATATGCTCTCCGTCTGTGTCACTAATGCTATTGTAGCGAATATACAGAAGAAAACTATTATATTGTAACAATTACCATTTTCATCCGACCTAATTCCTTTAACCCATATCCCTTATTACATATACCTTCCCCTATATGCCCAAATATTTTTTCCAACCATTTCTCTCAAATCTTATAAAGGCCTTTCCATATTGGTCTTCAAAGGTATCCCCAGTCGGACGAGTTAAATTATCATTAATTTGATTAAAAATATCTTCTGCCTCACTTTTTGTAATCTCGCCAAAATACACACATAAAGCCAAAATATTATTGTGTGTCAGGGTAATGAACTCATCTAGCCACTTAAATTCAGTATAATTATCTGATATTATTATTGGAATTCTCAACGCCTGAGCATATCCTGCACATTCACTTTCTCCTGGACCGATTACCTTTTTCTTATCTTCAATAATACCTCTTGCAAGTATATTTACAGATATATCTTTCTTCCTATCTACTACCTTAAATATGCTCCCATCTTTATGAATGGCTTGATTAATTACACCATAACCCTTTCCTGCATTTTTCTTTATTTCAATATCATACACAAATTGTGGAATGATGATTTCCTCAAATAAAAGTTCTAAAACATCCAATCTGTTAACTCTGGCTAAATTAATTAAAATATCTGCATCAGAAATGGCTCCTACGTACCTCATTCTAATAATCCTCTTCTAGGGGATACTCATATCCGAATTGCTCTGGAGTCAGTCCGACAAATTCAAGACTATTTTTCATGTTCTTATATGAAATATTCCCTCTTTCGTAATTACCCTTTACAAATTCTATATATTCTGTAGGTACATACGTTTCTTTTGATGGAATTATCAGTTCAATGCTATAGCCTTCCCGCTTGGTTAGAGATTGGAGTTGCTCCATGTTTTCCAGTGAGCAGATATCTACAAGTTCCTCATATTTGTTAATAGAGCATAAATCAAGTTGGATAAGTCTTTTTAACATAACCTTATAACTTACTTTAAAATAATTGTGCATTCTAATGATATGCCTTGGTAAAATACTGTCTTTATCTACATTAACAATTTTATAAAATACTTCTTTTACATAGTCTTCAGGCATTAAAAATTCAGAAGCAAATACATTTGCTTTCATATCTTCTGCTTTATGCTTTTCATCATCTAAAAGAATCTTTTCTTTTTTCAGGATAACGGCATTATAAATAAGATGATATAATTCATGGGCACCAGTATAACGTTCATGTCCCAAAGTAAAATTACTATTTAAATAGACAATAAACTGTTCCTCAAAATAAGTGCTAAATCCTGATAATTCATCTGTATCCAATGGTTTTCTTACTAAAAATGCAGCCTCCGATAGAATGTCAAATATATCGGAAAGCCCTTTTCTAGCAAACTTTATTCTCGTTTCTTCTGCTAAGTCTTTAATTTGCAGTCTGAAAGATTCTTCTGGGAGATTCAAATTATTCTTTGGCAATCTTAACACTCCTCCCATAGTGGCTTTCTCTCTTGTGGTTTAAACTCCCCAGCATATATTTTCTTTTGATAAATAAACACCTTTACCATATCCTGAAGTTTTTCTACTTCTTTAATCGTTTTCTCTGAAAAGTTTTTCTTCCTGAATAATGTAACTAAATCATCATCTTCATCATCTTCAAAAAGGATGTTTATATCTATATTCAGAACTTTGCATAGAGCATTTAACTCCACAGCCGATACAGTCCTGTTGCCGTTTTCTATTTTGCTTAATGTTTCTCTGCTCATATTAACATCTCTTTCAACAAGTCGTTCTACTACTTCAATCTGACTTAATCCCCTTGCTTCTCTAATAGCCTTTATTTTTAATCCAATAGGAATATCCTTTGCCATCTTTAAACCCTCCTTTGTAATATTATATTACATTATTGTTTGTCATGTGTCAATATTATATCCATTTATGTAACATTTTATTACTATAATTTTGAGTTATACCCGTAAATTATTTTATTAATTTTAAAACTTTTATCTCAAATAATTTGATTTCTCGTGTACCTATGGCTATAATGCTTCAAATTTCGTGAAGGAGTGGTCATTATGATAAATCTAGAAGTTTTGAGATTGGAACTAAATTACCTGCAACAGGTTGTGAATAGGACATTAGGAAATATGGATGCGTGGAAATTAGGTAAAGCAATCACAGTATTAGTCACTTGTTTTCTTAATCCTACTACTTATGATTCCTTATCCTTATCCCTATCCCATCTCCAAGCAGTTGAGCAGTATCTAAATCAAATTCAGCAGGAAGTAGAACCTTGTGAGTACAAACTTCTACTGAACAATATTTCTACCATAAGGATTTTTTTAGAGAAAATAAATTTCGAGATATCCAAATGCTAATAAAACAAGGCTTTGTAGGACATGCAACCTTATCCCCAAAGCCTTTTCAATATTAGTTAAAACTACCTGTTTGCTCTTGATTTCACCAATCAAAGTATACCGAAAGTCATCATTGTATGCAATAATAAAATCCCTTATTCATACTATAACATCTTCCTTTCTATATATTGCCATACCTTTTATATTATATGGATTTAATATCACTAAATCAAATTAAAGTTAATCTTCGTAATTCCCTCTATAACTATACTTAACCCTTATTCCTTATGATAATATATGCTCTTTTACAGCAACCAAGATTCTTGATTCCAGACCAAGGTTCTATTACTATAAATGCTTACTGGCTATTATCAATGAATCTAAATACGATAAAATAACCTTCCACTGTTCTAACTTATCTTTGAATCGTATTGCATTTGCAGGGCTGGTAGACGGTAGTCTATAAAATAATAAACCTTCTTTAAAACACATTTTCCCTATTACCAACTTTATAAATAATTCCTCTGCTTTACTCCCATTAAAAAATACTGTTTTTATGCCAGGATACTGGTTGAAAAAGGTTTCAAAATCATTAGAAACAGGATTAATTATTTTTGAATCACTACTTCCTTCTCTATCACAACTTTTCAACACATCCCAAATAGCAATGTGTTGGTTCAATAAGAATGTCTTCCTATTCTCATAATCTTCTTCAACTTCTTTATTAAAAAGCCCATATATTATCTTCCAAAACTGATTTCGCTTATTTCCATAATATTGTTGTTTTTCAAGGGACATTACACTAGGCATAGTCCCCAAAATTAGTATTTTACAATTTTTATCAATAATTGGTTCAAAAGATGTAGTCATTTTTCCCCCCTCAAATCAAATACTATAATTTATTCTGTAGGTTCTATAATTTCTAATTTAAAATTCCATCCTTCGCAGGACATCATCATTCTACCGATTTCTTCTAGGCTATATTCCTGTCCATCAATAATAAATTTTGGTGTTCTATCGTCGTATCTATCATCCCATTCAATACGCCCTTCTACTAGATTGTCTTTAAAAGAGATAAGTTCATGTCCTTGGAATACTTCTCTTTTTATGAACTTTTGTGATAATCCTTTCCTTATCTTTTTATAAAGCCTTCTCAAGGCATCATTTGAATCTTCTTCAAAATCCTGATGTACCTCAAAGGAATACCCTATTTTATCTACTCCTGTAAACTCTACTGCCTTCCAACAAATACCTGTTGGATGAATCTTCTTTCCTACTTGAAAGTAGTGGTCTATACCATCACAATCTTTAAAGGTTGCTTCTTTTTCAAAATCCTTATAGTCTTCGACTCCAAGCATATCTGCCGTATACCTATTGTAGCAATCTTCGCATATCAATTGAGATGGCTCATCTTCTTTTATAGTTAAAACTACCATGCCATACCCGCTAGAGTCTTTGCCGCACCATTGACACCTTTCCATAGACCTTCTCCTTAGTTATTAATTCTTTAGTCCTTTAATTTAAAAACTGCAATATAATCGCTTTTAAATCTTTCTTTGTCTTTTTCAGAAACCTTCATAAAACATTTATCTTTACCTTTTTCATAAGAAACGTGAGGACTTAAAAGTGAATCATTTTGTCTTGAATAATGTACTAAACGGTTGCTTATATAATTTAAAGGTGAATATCCTTTCTTGCTCTCAGTATTCATGAAGGCTGAATTTAATCGTTCCAGCAAATCTTTCTCATTATCTTTTATATAATCATAGAAGTCCAGAACCGTAAATTCATTTAGTTCCATTTTATTTATTACTAATTCTATTTCTTCATTTGAAATTTGTATTTTAACATCCTTATTCTCGTTTTTTCCATACATAAATGCTTCATATCTTTTAAACAAATTACCTTCAATTATCTTTCTATCACTTCCACAAGCCCAATAATCAATGCTGCTGATTTTCCACGGATAATACTCATTCCTTCTTTTTAAATGGTCTAAAACGGTATTTCCTAAATCTGCCTTGCTCTTTTCAATAGAAACAAATACAATCGGGATATCTTTACTTATGGCATATTGTTTTACATCATGCCAATTATGCTTATACTTATTTCCACCATTTGTATAATTAAGCATAACTAATAGTCCAAAACTAATCCCGTCATAATCTTCTGTATTCCCGATATAAGAAGCAATTGAATCTATCTTCTCTAAATATTTAGATACTAACGTTTCAACCTCAACTACTATAAATGGTTTATCACCTTTGCATAATAGGATATCTGCATTCTTTTGCCCTTTTCTTCCCTTACCTACAAAAGGTGAAGGGACACCATCCAACACAGAATGGTCAGAGGACTTTTTAATCCATTCGCTTGACAAAAATCCAATAATAGAACTATGGGAATTGCCGTACATACTAGTGATAATATCCCAATTAAATTCCTTAATAATGTTTTCTATAAAAAGAGAATTCATATATTATCATCCTTGTCCTTATTATATTTAGTAATAACTATTTATTTCATGGCTTCTTCTATATAATAAAGTATTTTACTCAATAAATAGTCTGCTGTGATACCTTTTCCTATGTAGTCTGGCTCCGTTGCAATTGTTATGATTTTAGCCTGACGAATCAAATGATAAAAGACTTCTTTCTTATTGGGATTGATATACTTGGCGGTGCGAAAAAAATCCAAATCAATATCTAATATGTAACTTGAGTGATAATCTATAGGAATCTCATTAAGACAAATAGATAAATCATCGATATTAGAATACTGAAGCATATCAATAGCCATTTATTTGGCTTTATCAAAGTTATCTGCTTATTTTCAACACTACTATATATTTGCTAAGTATTTTGCCATATTGCATATTGCTTCATCAAGTTTGTATTTCCAATGCTCATTAGTATCCTCTTTACTGTTAAATTTAATCTCTTCTAACTTTTCTTCAAAAAGTAATGTCAATTTATAGTCGCCATAATCATCTAAAGGAGATTCATAAGAAACTCTATTAATTTTTTCTATATTAAAAAACTCCATAACTATTTGTTTATCCTCATTAATCCAGACTTTAATAAATTTGTTGTTCTTTAATACAAAATATAACTGTAAGGTTTGTTCATCAACAAATAAGTATTTTGGGTAAAAATATAATATATCTTTCTCGTCAATTATTTGTGAAACTTTTTCGAACATACTTGCATATTTGCGGTCAGTATTATTGTTGCAATAGTTACTATAAAAGTAATCCTTAATTTCTTTAAAATCTAACCTCATCAAAAATCCTCCTCTTTATTATAGGTTAGTAGCCTAAATATTGAACAATATTTTTCCATATTCCAACAGCAATCCCATATGCATCACCTGCATTATTTTCTGCCATAAAATTCATTGTCATTTTTAATTTTAAATCTTTATTTTTGGTTGCTTCGCATTCAATCACATTATTAAATGAGTTATCACTATCAATGCTAAGCCTCCCATATGACAGATATATATTTTGACTTGTACCACCAAGCAAATTCCCCATCCATATTTTAATCGCATACTTTTCCATACCGTTTATATAGAATCTTATAATGGCCTTTTGATTGTGTATAATATCTTTTTCATAATCAAAATTATTATTTTTTCGTTTGGTCTGCTCCGCAAAGTCAGATAAGTGGGATAATATTTCAGCATAACTTTGTTTCATAAATTTATTTTTATCCAAATCCGTTATTTCTTTAAAATTGGGAATTATATTAATGTTTTCACTTTCTTCCCTATCATAAATAATTTTCTTTGACTCTAATTTAGGTTTGGCTCCTACTTTTGGGACTTCAATTACATCTACCTGATAAATCCTATGCAGTAATTCATCAAACTTAATATCAAATTGGTCATCATGTGAAAAATCAATAAAATGAAACCCTTCCAGATAAAATGGGACGGCTTTTCTATAGTCTCCCTTATGCCTCATTATTAAGATTATTTTATCTAGATTATCTTTTATATATTGTATTAACAAGTTCGTTTCATAGCCAACTCCACCCTGGAAAATATCTGCTTTATTAGCATAGTTCTCAGTAAGAATGAGTAAGATATTATCACTATTTTTTATCTTTTCTACCATCATTCTATTCAGGTTAACAGTCCTACTTTGTGTTTCAAATTTATCAATCGTTGCAGCAACACCATTTTCTCTTAATTTAGTCGCTAAAACTGTTACCCAGTCTTCGTGTTTCTCATTATCCCAACTATAACTGATAAATACTGAAGGATGTTCTTTTGACATTTTTATCTCCTTTCTTATTGTCAGTGATATTTTTATCCTTTCAATTGACAAAAAAACAATAACAATAATTGCTATTATTCAAATCATTAAATACCCTCTAACCATTTTAATATATACTCAGGGCTTTGCTTTAAAACATACATTCGCTTATAATTATCTTTATTTTCTAGTATATTTTCTTTTATAAGAATTTTAATAACACTATAGACAAGCGTCTTTGGAGACTTTTTATAATTTGTTTCTTGAATAATTTTATCATTCAATAACGAAGATATCGTAGATGTCTTTATGTAATCCTTATTATATCTAACAAATTGGTCTATGATAGTTCGAACAATTTCTTCAAATATGTGTATTGGAATTATATTAGGATAACTACTGCTCCCATCAGGTCTTGCCGTTTCAATTCTTATGTTTTCATTTTCCTTCTTCCACGTTGTTCTATCTGCTACATCTTTTATGTCTTTTTCATTCTCCTCTTCAATTTCTTCGTTATCTTCTTCCTGATTATTATTAATTATGTAACCTCCAAACATTTCTTTGTAAGAGCCCTTTAAATTTGCGAGTTCATTCATATGGCTTTTAACTTTTTCAAATATTTGCAATGCATTTTGTATTTCTTCAACTTGACCATTTTTACTACAATCAGGTATATACTCTTGAAGGATTTTATTTTTTAGATTTTCTAAACTATCTTCTAACAAGTCGTATGAAGCGCTTATGTCCTCAATTTCCTTTTTAAAAACTATATTCATGCTTATCCCCCCCCGATATTTTTTTGTAAATATAACTGACCTGCTCACATCTTTAAAGTCCTTTAATATTAAAATGTAATTTCTACCTATTACTACTAACTCACCCTAATACCTCAGATAATCTAAATACTTGCCATATTCCTCTAACCTGTCCCTAATCAACTCATCATTTGGGTCAAGCCTCATCGCATAATTAAAATAAGCCCTTGCCTTTTTAAAATCTT
>NZ_JAWRHZ010000043.1:0-41226 GCF_040308045.1 Proteiniborus sp. | reverse complement strand
AATGCTAAAGGTAGCTCAAGAAGGATACGAGCTTTCAGAGCTTACTTTCAAGGCTGTAAGGGCTAAATACGTCACTCCAAATCAATACAAATACAGAGAACAAGAAATAGCAGTAGAGCAAGCAGCTAAAAATCTTGATATGGCTAATAATGGTGTAGAGATGTCAGTAAGAGCTGCTTACTATAGCTTAATTACATCTGAAAAACAAATAAAGACATATGAAAAAGCAGTAGAGAATGCTCAAAAAGGATATGAGTTAACTGAATTAAGCTATAATCTAGGTCAGAATACTGCTAATGATGTAACCAAAGCTAGAATAGAGCTTATGGATGCTAAAAAGAATTTATCAAAGCAAATACATGCATATAACTTAGCATTGCTTGATTTTAAATATAGTATAGGTTTAGGAAAAAGTACAATAAGTGCAGGATTTTAAATATAAATCCAAACAAAAATGCCTCTGTCTTGCTTCTTTGCAAGACAGAGGCATTTAATAATATATTACTTTTTAAAGAGATCCATAACAGCTTGAAATATTGTGTAGTTATTTTTGCCAGAAAGAGCTCGTTCATTTATTCGCCATTGCGGAACACGGCAAGCAGCTATGCCAACACAACCAAATATAAGCATAATGATACCAAGCCAAGGAAGGAATGCAGTTACAATAAAGCCAACAACAACCCAAATTAATGCTGCTTTTAACAAATAACCAGCGAATTTTTTCGAGTCTGATATATCACAAAGACGTAATATTTCCTGTGCTTGCTTAATATCATCGGCACATAAATCCGTTAAAGTCATTAATGTAAGAGCTTTGTTACAATATTCACGACTGCTGTTTACTGCAGTTTTACTAGTTAAATAGGATTGGCCGTCTGGTGCTTCAGTAAAAAATGTATATGCTTTTGCAACATAACATTGACCAAGCTTGTTTTCTAGCGGGATCTTATTTTTTGCAGTAGCTAAATATGTATTACATTTTGCAATCGCTGCATCTATACCGTTAATATTAGCAACAGCAGCAACAGCAGTATACATAAAGTCATCATCTGGATTTAAACTGATAGCTTTTTCTAGCTCCCTAAGTGCATCTTGAAACATTTCTTTGTTGAAATAGCATAAGCCAAGATGTCCGATTGCAAAATCGTTTTGAGGATCAATTGCGATGACTTGTTTATAGCCTTTTATTGCCATATCATAATCTTCCCATTCTTCTTTTGCCATACTCCATACAATCCAGGCTGTAGCATCACCTGGTCTTTGGTCCACCAATTGTTGTGCGATTGACATTGCTTCAGCTGTACGTCCTGAATCGAGAAGTTCGCAAGCTTTGTCTACCCCTTTGTCAAATTCTTGAGCACTAATCAATTTCATTTCCCCCTTAATTTTATTATTAAAGCGTTATACGCATTTAATCAAATACTATTTAAGTCTAAGAACTTTTTGACCATAAGTTTTGCATGAATCCGAATCATTAATAGAATCACAAAGCAATTGAACTTTCTGCATCTTCAATGTACCAATTTCTATACTTTTGTCCATTTTTATTAATTCACTATAATAATGATTAAGAGCTTCTAAATATAATTTAGAAACATCATCTTGCCAGCAGTCTTGAATATTTTCGATTTGTGTATTTGTTTTATAGATAGTATCCTTTAATGACATTTGTTTCATCTCAATTCCTCCTAATTATACACGCTTGTAGCCACCAAACAATCCCTGCTTAAAGCACTTCAATTCAGCTTGGGCTTTTGCACTACCTTTATTTGCTGCTTTCAAATACCATTCGTATGCTAAATTTATATTTTTCTTAGTGTTACCTAGCCCATGTTCATAGATTTGTCCTATAGCAATACCTGCATCAGCAATACCGCCATTAAATGCTTTTTGATAATACTGAAATGCTTTTTCATAGTTACCAATAGATTTTAAGTATTCACCTAGCTCTAAATAAGCCTCAAAGCAACCTTCACCACCTGCACTTTCAAGCCAATACAGACAGCTTTCAGTTTGTATTCTTGGTGTAAGTTTATGTGTGGCCATATACCCAATTTTATACTTGGAATAGGCAGAACCTTGATTTGCAGCTTTTCTATAATATTCAAAGGCTAAATCAAAATTTACTGGAATCCCTGTACCGTTAAAATAACACTCTGCAATAAATTCGTTTATTTCGCAGGTATCTAGCCCATCCTCAGAAGCTGACATGTAGCATTTAAAAGCCTTGGCATTATCTGCAGGACAACCTAGACCATCCTTATACATTATGCCTAAGGTAAGTACGTTTATTCTTATTCCGTAAACATTGAATGATGTTTCAAGCTCTTTTAGTGCTTGTGAGTAATTGCCTAGAATATAATGTATCTGACCAAGACGACAATAAGCTGATATTTCTCCGAGCTCCTTAGCTTTTTCTAACCAATGTATAGAAGCATTATAATCTACTGGTACTCCTTCACCATAGAAGTATGCTAAGCCAATTAAATAAGCAGCATCTGTATGTCCGGATTCGGCAGCAGATGTTAAATAAGGTATAGCTATATGGGGATCAGGATTTACATTAAGACCGTCACCTGTTAAGTAAGCCTTTCCGAGAATATATTGAGCACGTTCTTCACCATTCTGTGCAGCTTGTTGCAAATATGCTATAGCATTATTCACATTTACTATAACACCTAACCCATCTCTGTACATTAGTCCCAGTTTGTATTGAGCGAAGGCTCTGTTATATTTAGTGGCTGCAATTTCTAAATACTGAATAGATTGGCGATAATTTGGCTGAGCTAAGTAATTATAAGCATCTCCTAGAATTTCATATACCTCGCCATCTTCCATTGAAAGGCATTTACTTAAATATTCAATTGCTGTTATATTGTCATCATCATAATATGCTTTAATACCCATATATTTTGTTGAAGACAAATAGCCGCTATTGGAAGCCAGTCTAATCATAGATAGACCTTTTTCTTTATTTTGTTGTAGAATGTCTCCTACTATGTATTCTATTCCTAAATTATGCAAGGTAACTGGTATTTCTTGCTGGCAGCATATATTCCAAAATAGTATTTTATAAAAATCTGCATATTGTTCATGTGATAAAGTACTATTGAAAACATCTGCTGCTATACCTAAACAGTCAATATTTCCTTCATCAAAAAATCCATTATACAATACATCAATTGCTTGTTCTGCTTTACCAGCTTTTAACAGTTCAATTCCTGTTTCAATATAATCCATAATTTCACCTACTTTGCTTGACTATAATATTCTACTGTTTGTACAATTATGTTATTTGAGCTTTGAATTTTATTTGATAGTTCAACTGACTGGCTTGCTAATTGGTTTGTTAATTGTTCAATTTCAAATATTGTATCTTTGCACGAATTTAATCTGTCTAAATAACCTATTAGAATACGATATTGTTTTTCAAGCTCGAGCATTTCTTCCATAGTTGTGTTGAAGGTGTTGTCATAGCAACTGTGTCTTAGATTACTTTTTTGTTGTTCACATTCATAAAGTCTACTTGTGACAAGCTGCATCTTATATTCAAAGTTTTCCTTCAATTTTTTTGTTTCATAAATAAAATCTTTTGTAATATTTAGGGTTTCTTCAGAAATTTGCTTCATTTGAACGATGTGTCTTTCAAAAAAAGAAAGTTCAGGTACTATACTTCTACTCATAGTGCTTCCCTCATTTGCTCGCTATATTTTCTCAAAGCTATATTAAGCTCTCTTAATGCAGTGATAGCGTCTGCAATGGTCTTATCTGCATCAGAAAATTCAGATTTAAACACATCATAGGTGCTATCTCTAAAACTTTCATGCAGTGCATCAAAGTTATGTTGCATTTTCGTGTTTTCAGATTCCATTGTATCGGCAGTGTCTATAAGCAATTCACAGAGGGTTTCAGCTGTTGAAAAATCAAACTTATTTCCCATATTTATTCACCTCAAAACCTAATATTTTTTGCAGCATCCTGAGCAGCAGCTTTTCTTTCCATTAGTTTAGCCAGCTCATTATATGAATCAATTTGTTTTAAAAAGGTAGTACAGCAATCTTTGAATTTTGCTATACACTCTTTACAGTTGTTATCTAAGTCAGCTTCATATGAGCTAAGTAGTCCTTGAGCAGTTCGCATAAGCATAGTCATATTACCTACATATTCTTTTACGCTTTTAACAAAAGCCCTCATGTCATCAGTATTTCGGTCAATAAAATTGCCCATTACATATTACCTCCTAGCTTTTTATTAAATTCATTAAACCAATCATCTGTTGGAATTAAAAATGGCCTAAATGTTTTACCAACTCGACTTCCGTTATAATAGATTGCAGTTTTATCATCAGCCTTATTTGTAAAGTTTGATATGCCAAATAAATCGTAAGAATCATCTGTGGACATTTTTAAACCTATACGATGTTCAAAGTCATTTAGAGGAGTTATAGTAGTTTTTTTCATTGCCTTTACATTATTAAATATAACAATATTAAAGTAGCCATTTTCAGGTCCGTACTCCCATAGACGTTGTAAAATACCTTTGTAATCCTCGAAACTAAATTGTTCCGTATTAATATTAAGCTCATTTATTTCGCTAGTGCCTTTTATTTTGTTTAGCAACTCTTGCATAGCTTTTATTGGATTGTCGTCAATGGGTGGAATACTGTTTTTTATTTCTACATCTTCTTGTGACATTAAATATACAGCATTTTTTAGTTTGTTGAGACCATACCAAAGCATTATTTTGCGTTCTCCACGAAGGGGTTTGATTTTATTCAAGCATCTTATTTGATTAAGCACTTCAGATGCACCGAATAGCAATGTTAGATTATTTCCTTTAATATTTAAGAGATGTTTATAAAGACGAAGGCTATCTTCATTGTTATCATCTATAATTGAAACAATAACTGAGTTATTTTTATTCATAAGCAATCCACAAACAGTAGTTACAATAATTGATTCCCTCAAATTGTCGCTTTCACCTATTAGCAGCACGTTAGCCCCTGATTCGTTTTCTAAAACTATTTTAAATTCATCATCAAGAGAGGTGGGTGCTCCAAAGAATAACTCAATACCTTCATAAGAAGGTTGATATTTGCTATTTAAAAATAATGATAATGAATGCCTGTCTTTTTCAGAAACATAATAGCGTTCACTATTTTTACAAATAATATCATCCTTGGGGATGAAATCTGTTCCTAAAGAGTCGACTACAATGTCAATTATTTCATTTCTTTTTTCGTCAGAAATAAATATTACATTAAGTTTAAGCAGGTGATAGCCTAAACTTTGGTCACCAATAATTGATTCGGTCTTTATTTTTTTATAAATGAGCTGTCCTCTTCTAATGTTTTTTATATCCTCAATATCTATTGTATTTGTTGAAGAAAGTGAGAGAGTTTCTCTAATCTCGGATGCGTCTTCATGCTTCATACACAGGCGACAGCCGATTTGATTTCTTCCTGCTTCAGTCAAACCACTAAGTCCTGCATTTATGGTTTGTGAGCAGAAAAAGAAAGACATGCCCATAGCTCTCATTTGTCTTAAAAGGTTTTCTAAAATTATTCTATAATTTTTATCACCATTGTAATTCTGAACTGCCTGAGTCAAATTATGAAATTCATCAATTATTATAAGGATCCGTGGTAGCGAACGATTTCCAAACTTTTTTCTGTAGGTCTTAAAGTCTTTTACACTTTCATCTATAAATAATTTCTTTCTTCTCTCATATTCAGCATTAATAAGATCTAACAAACTCAATGAGAAATCTTCTGAATTATCTTGACCGACAATTCGTATATGAGGAGTTTTCTTTTCGGCATAACATCCAAACTCTACAGCTTTATAGTCAATAGCCCATATTTCAACATCATCTGGGTGATAATTAAGCATAATTTGTTCAATTATAGTATGTAAAGTCACAGATTTACCTGAGCCTGTTGAGCCTGAAAGCAATGCGTGTGGTGGTGCTTCACCACCTATTTCAAGATAATTAATTTTACCATCTTCATCAAATGCAAATGGAATGCGAAGCATATCAGTGGAGTCCATCGTAAATAAATCATTTTGAGTTGAAAAGTGAGATTCAAAGCGAGTATCGACTTTTTCAATCTTTGAAAATTCAGTAACCACTGATTTCACATCTTTTACTGATATTTCTAAATCGTTTAATATAATAGGAGCTTTGTAGTTATCATTTGTTATGAATTCACCATCTTTTTCAAATGAGAATTGAAGGAAGTCTGCTGTGCTCAATTTGATTTCTACATTTTTATCTTCAATAATAATTACATTGATACCAGTTTTCCAGCCACTTTCAACTACCTTGTTTAGCTTTTGTATATTGTCATATCCATTAGCTCTGGAAAGATCACAAAACACAGCCAGTATAGCTGGAATCTTTTTTGAGGAATATTGGTTATATTCATAAATTGATTCATATTGACCTTGTAATTGCGCAATTCTATCTCGAGATTTTTGCTCTAATTCATCTATTACATTAGAAATTGACTTGTCAGTTGCAAATACTTCACCACCAAACAAGTTTTTATCAGTACTTATGATTTGTATGAGAGTCCCATAACTACTGCCACTTCTCTGGGCGTCAATACAGCGCCATTCAAAAGCTCCGCGTTGAAAATGTTTGACTGTTGATAAGAGTATGAATTGAATTAAATTCTCACATAAATTCCTTGAAAAATCATCTACATTAAACAGTAAATTAAAGTTTTTGTGCAAATCGATTTCGAATGGAATTTGGAAGGTGCCATTTTGATAGGTAGATTTAAAAGCATCCGAAATAATAGCTGCTATTTCTGGAGGTGCAGATAGTTTGTTAAAACAGCTTCCTAAATTGATTTTTTCATCTGTTATCAGATTATCTTTTATCTTTGCAATTGATGCAACTCTATGGTCAGAAAGCAGTTTCTTTGTGAACTCAAGCGTAGCAACCTTAAATTCGTTGAGATTGACCATATCAGTTTTTATGCTTTCGTATCCATTAATAATTCTTTCAAGGGCAAGAAAAACATTCATGAAATTGCTATTTAACATGACTATAACCTCTTTTCAGTATTGATAATATGTTGCTCCTAAATCAATAAGTCTTTTTATTCTAATTGGTGTAGATGGGTGAGCAGAAAACTCATCAGCTGAGAATTCATTTGCACGACTTGAGTTCATAACCATGATTTGGCCGAATTTCATCCAAAGCCAAAATACTCCGCCCAATAAAGCATTAAATACTGCCTGTATGATACATCCAATTTTGTTTGAAGAAAATAGTTTTGCGATTAAAATACTAATGTTTATTATGACTAGAAAGAACATATAGACAGATGTGATAATGAAATTCCCAACTGTAATAGCTAATACTATGTCTGTATCGTTATGGGCAATATGACCAAATTCATGAGCTAATATTGCTTTTATATTTTCATCGGGAAGTTGCATTAGGCCTCTGGTAACAACAATTGTTTTTCTTCCAATTGCGAAGGCATTTGCAGATTCATCTAGAGAGTAAAATAAAGAGATGTTATTGCTTATTGATGGAGATATTTGTCTTGCTCTATTATATACGTCATAGAATAAAGGAAGTAATTTTGAAGTGTAGGCGCTTTTATCTATTCCTATAAATCCCATTTGCCACCCCTTAGCTCCATCCTCTGTAAAGAGCAGTATTCCACCAAATATTAAGAACACTAAAAACATATTAAAGAGGAAATAAATGCTTGCAGTGATGTTGTTTTTTTTAATAAGATTTTTTAGGAAAGCAATAAGATACATACATAAAACCCTCCTAATTAGGTATATCAGATAATTTTAAAAGCTCTTCTAAACAATTTAAGAAATCATCATCTTTAATATACTTAAAAGCATTTTCATCATTTTTTGTAAAAAACAAAATCATTGCTAAGCAGGTATCCCATGCTAAAGGGACAGTGTTGCGTTCAATGGCAGAAATTGTTTGACGGCTAAGACCAATATAGTTTCCTAGCTTTGTTTGTGTTACATTATATTTTTTTCGTAATTTTGGTAGGGATTTCGCAAAAGAAGCTGCCATGTTTTTTTGTGAAACTGTGGCACAGTTACTATTCAAACTGTTGTCCCCCTCTATGTTTTGTTATTCCAGTTGTGGATAGGTTTGTATTTATAAGAAAATATTACCAATCATGATTCTAATATAACATTTGACAAGTATCTTGTCAATACATAATAATAGAAATGTTAATATCTTTCAAAGGTCATAAAAACCAAAAAGATAGCTATTTTGGACATAATCTAACATTAAAGTTTTTACTTTGAACCAGACATGAAGGCTCAATAGAAACTGCTAAAGAAAACACTGCAGTGTAAAATGTTGCTCAGGAGGGTATGAGCTTTTAAGCTTAAATTTAAATTGGTAATGGCAAAAAACTTATTTCAGGAACAAAGATTGTCTTTCTATCGTCTAACAAAATAAGTGTACAAATACCTGTAGTTAATATATACTAAAAATAATATATTTTATCGAAAATAGAAGGATTTAAGCATTTTTTAAAGAATATATTATTTATTAAAATTAAAAGGGAGGGCAATTTATCAATGTTTACAACAAAAAAACACGTAAAAAGACTTTCGGTTGTACTAGTTCTATTGTTTATACTTACAAACACAATAGCATTTGCACAAAGTTTTAAAGACGTCCCTAGCAATCATTGGGCAAAAGACTACATAGACAAAGTAAGTAAAGCAGGTATAATTACTGGAGATGGAGCAGGAAATTTTAAGCCTAGTGACAATGTTTCAAAGGTACAAGCAGCTATTATGATGGCAAGAATGATGGGTATAGATGCAACTAAAACAGCACAAGCAAGGCAGGCACATCAAACATTTTTAAATCAACAAAATATTCCAACATGGGCTCAAGATGGTATAGCAGTAGCATTAGCAGCAGGAATAGTATCTGAAGCTGAAGTAAAAGGCTTTTATCTAAATGGAAAAGAGGCAGTTGCTCAGAGAGTAGAGATAGCTCGTTGGTTAACTAAAGCTATGGGTCTTGAAGAAGAAGCTAAAAAACTTACTATAATAAGGCTTACTTTCAAGGATGTAGATTTTATAAGTGTAGAAGACCAAAAATATGTATATATGATGATAAATAAAGGAATTATTGATGCAAAAGGAGATGCACAGGGAAGGTTTAACCCAGCTTCACCTATTACAAGAGATGCTATGGCTAAAATGTTATCTATAGGCTATGACTATATGGTAGCAAACCTATTATTAAACAGACCTTTTGACATTAGTAATAGTGGGATTGAAGTTAAGACACAAACTATAACAGGTACTATATCTAGTATTTTAAGAGCACCTGATGAGTTATATATCACAGTAGAAGACAAAATAGGCAATAGGACCACTTATATAGTTAATGGAAAGACAAAAGTAACACTAGATGATAAAGAGATTGATTATAAACTTCTTATAGAAGGACTTAAGTTTGAAGCAGAGATTACAGAAGATCGTAAAGTTGTATCCTTTAGCGCAGAAGGAATAAACGAAGAATACGAAGGAAGGATAAGATCAGTTGTTCAAAGTAATCCTCAAATGCTTAGTATTGAATACAAACCTGAAAAGGATTCAAAAACAACTGAAAGAAAATCCTTCTATCTTGACTCTAATGTAGATATTTTCTTAAATGGAGAAGAAGTTTTCTTTAGACAACTAAGCGAAGGTGATACTGTTCAAATTAAAGTAAGGAACAGTAAGATAACTGAAATAAAAGCTAAAAGTAAATACTTAGAGATTTCAGGTACTATAAAAGACATTAAACTAACTTCAAACGATTATTCACTAGTTGTCCAAGATGAAGGTAAAGAAGTATTTGAATATCCTATAGATAAGAATGTTTCAATATATAGAAATAAAAGTAAAGCTAAAGTCATTGACCTTAGAAAAGGTGATGATGTAACTATAGAAATAGAAGATGGAGTAATTACTGACATAACAGCTAAAATAGTTAAGAAAGAAGGAGAAGGTTCTATAGTTTCTATACTACAGGCTAACAAACCAGAGATTACAATAATAAATAATAAAGGTGAAAAAGAAACATATTACCTTGCACTAGGTGCAACTGTAAGATTGGATAGGGAAAGAGCAGAACTTTACGACTTAAAAGTAGGTTATTATGTTGATTTCACTGCAGAAGGCGATGAAATAGTATCAATTTATGCACTTACTAGACAGAGAAACCAAATTATTATAGGAACTATAAGTAGTATAACAACTAAACATGGTATAATTACAGTAACAGTTGACAATGCAGAAGATAGCATTAATGCAGAAAAAACAATAGTTTATACAAGTGACACTGCGGTTATGGATTTATATGGTGCAACAGTACGTGAAAGTGCATTAGATGTTGGAGATCAGGTAATAGTTATTGGTAACTATAGTGACACATTCATAGAAGCGGAAAGTATAATCATACCTTATGAAAAGTAAATGCACTGGGGACGGTTCTTTTTGCATAAAATAATAGAAAAAGGGCAAGGAAGATATTAAACCTTGCCCTTTTTTGGTATTTTAATATGATTATTGATTATATACATGAACAATATATAAAACATGTAGAAAAATGTCAAAAACCAACCTAAGCACTATTTTATAGAAAAGAAATGTTTGATAATATTTTAAATAGAAGAATTAGGTGGGTATAGTTATTAGTAGTAGATAAATTCACAAAAATTTTTAAAAAAATCTTAGATTACCTTAAAAATAAAGTATAATTATGCGAATTATATTATTAAAGGATTAAATTAAAGGGAGGAATTATAGTGAAGAGATTTAAATCTGTAGTATCTATTGCTGTTGCCTCAGCCCTTGTAATCACAACTCCAATACTTGGACTAGCTGGCAGCGATAATGGAAATTCTAACAAAGTAAAAGAACCAATAAAGCAAGAAAAGATTAAAGAAGATAAAGAATTAAAGAATAAGGAAGAAAACCAAGGCAAAGGTCAGGACAAGTCCTGGAAAGAAGCCAAAGAATTAGTACAAACAAAAAAAGATGAACTAGAACTTCAAAAAGACGAGCTTGAAGCTCAAAAAGATGAACTAGAAAAACAACTTGAAGAAGCTGAAGCAAGTGAAAACAAAGAGCTTATAGAACAGCTAAAGGTTCAAATTGGTGAACTAGAAGGACAAAGACTAGAAATTAAAACAGAGATGAAAAATACTATAGCTTTAATGAAAGAAGTAATTAAAAATAGATATAGCGTTGAAGAACTTGAAGAGCTTAGAAAAGTCAGTGAAGAATTAGAGGAATTAGACGAAGATATTGATGTCTTACCATTAGAAAATATTAATATTAAAAACAAAGATATAAAATTTGACACACCACCAGTAATAAAAGAAGGAAGAACATTGATTCCTGTAAGAGCTATAACTCAAGGATTTGGTGCTGAGGTAGAATGGAATCAAGAAGAGAAAAAGGTAACTATCACAAAAGGAGATGTTGAGATAGTACTTCAGCTTGACAGCAATATTGCAATAGTAAATGGTGAAGAAGTTGAGTTAGATGTTCCTTCTTCAGCATACAGCAACCGTACTTATGTACCTCTAAGATTTATTATAGAAAATTTAGGATTAGAAGTTGATTATGATGAAGATACTGGGCTAATAGAAGTAGATGATGAAGATGAGGATGTTGAAGACGAAGAAGAAGTAGATGACGAAGATGATGAAGAAGAAGTAGCTGAAGAAGACGAAGAAAATACTGAAGATGATGAAGTAACAGAAGAATAAGAAAATAGTATTAGTAGTATTATTTAAGCTAGGTAGAGCTTGCCAAATATTTCAATATAAACAAGCTCATAACCTTTCCCCACTTAAGTAGCCAGAGGAACCCCACCACCTCTGGCTATTAATTATTTACTAACTTACCTTTCTGACTGCAAGTTAGCATACATTTCTATTATTTTAATCCTTTTGACATAAATTTGTAATACAAATGAAATATATCAACCTTGAAATATCTAGCTAGCCTCCCGAATATATATTACAAACAAATATAAGGAGGTAAATTCATGAGGATGAAAAGATTAATATCAATAACACTAGCACTTGTACTAGTGCTTGGTATAGGAATGACATCTGTATATGCAGATGGCTGGGGAAATGGGAAGGTACCCCCAGGATTAGCAAAAAAAATCTTCAATGATACAGATGCATTTAAATGGGCGGAAAAGGCCATAGAAAAGATGTTCCAAAAAGGGCTTATTAATGGAATAGGAGATGGCAAGTTTGCCCCTAAAGGTGATGTTACAAAGATAGAAGCTATTACTATGGCTCTAAGAGTAATGGGCTGGGAAGATGATGCAAAAGTAATAACACAGCTTCCAAAGCAGTATAAAGGTGACAAAGTAGACAAATGGGCTATAGGCTATGTAGCACTTGCTTATGAAAAAGGAATACTTGATGATGTTGATATGATGTACTTCAAACCTCTTGCTCCTGCTTTAAGACATGAAGTAGCTAAATACGTCATCAGAGCATTAGGCTATGAAAAAGAAGCTCAAAAAAATATGAATAAAGATTTACCTTTTGTTGACGCTTCCTTAGTACCACAAGGCTCAGTAGGGTATGTATACCTAGTAAATGACCTTGAACTTATGCAAGGTGACAACCAAAAAAGATTTAATCCAATGGGAACAATGACTAGGGCAGAAATGGCAGTTCTTTTCTCAAGAGTTGATGATAAAGTAGACACTGGAAAAGATAGAGCTGTATCAGGAGAAGTAACTAGAATCTATAGTGATAGAATATCAGTAAAAGTGAAAAATAAAACAGAAACCTTTGATTTAGATAGCAGAGTTAGAGTATATGAAAACGACAAGAGAATAGATATTGATGATATAAAAATAGGTTCAAAGGTAAAAATAGAAATCAAAGATGGTAAAGTAGTATTTATTGAAGTAGTAGATAAAATTGAAGATGATAAAATAATTACAAGATATTCTGGTGTTGTAAAAGATATAGATAAATCAAAACCATATAGACTTGCTATTCAATCAGAAACCATGGTAATGATGTTTGAAGTGGTAGATGATGTAGAAGTAATCTTTAGAGATGGAAAAGGAAGCTTTTCAGATATCCAAAAAGAAGATGAAGTAACAGTAGTAGTTGATAGAAGAAACAGAGTTATTAAAATTGAAGTTGCAAAGAAGTATGTAAAACCAATTGAAAATATTAAAGGCTATATAACTAATATAGATTTAGGTAGAAGATACAATGAAATTACCATAGACAAGAAAACATATGACCTAGCATCAGATGCAGAAGTAAAAATAGATGGAAGATACAAAAAACTAAGTGATTTAAAAATAGGTATGTATGCGGAAGCAGAACTTGAAGACGATGTAATAGTATATGTAGATGCTGAAAATGTAGAAAAGACTGTTAAAGGCGAGATAACAAATATTATAAAAAGTGTAGAAGGTACTTCACTAAAAATAAAAGAAAATAAAACTAATAAGGAATACACTTATTTAATTGACAAGGAAGCTAAGATTGTTATTGAATATTTAAGAAATGCGAAGATAGAAGATCTTAGAAAAGGCGATAAAGGTGAGTTTGAGGTACAAAATAGTGTAATTGTAGAAGTATATATAGACACAGCAGTAGAAGTTAAAGAAGTAGAAGGTTATATAACTGATATAGAATTAACTAGAAGATACAATGAAATTACTATAGACAAGAAAACATACGACCTATCATCAGATGCGAAAGTAAAAATAGATGGAAGAAATAAATCCTTAAGTGATTTAAGAATAGGCATGTATGCCGAAGTGGTACTTGAAGATGGTGTAGTAATATCTGTAGATGCTGAGAATGTTAAAGTGACTATTGAAGGTGAGATATTAGATATTATAAAAGATAATTTAGGTACAACATTAAAAATAGAGGAAGACGACACAGACAAAGTATACACATATGCAGTGCATAAAGATGCAAAGGTGTATATAGAAGACTTGAGAAATGCCAAGATAGATGATTTACTAAAAGGCGATGAAGGTGAGTTTAAGATAGTAAATAATATCATTGTAGAAATCTACATTGAAGACTAAAATCACCTGTTTAGAAAGAAAAGTTGGGAAGTTTTGAACTGCTTTCTGTCAAGTAGATAGTGAAAAAACAAAAAGCTGTGCACGCCAATCGTTGAATTATGGTTGGCGTAATTTTATATGCAACTGAATCTAATAGGTAGTTTGGTATTGTAATATATTCTAGAAGATAAGGGAGAATTAGCTATATATTTCAGAATATTCGGAATAGACTCTAAACCTGTCGTATTTAGTTGATAAATTCTTATAAAATAAACATATGTTCTGCAGGAATTTTATTACAAATCAAGAATATTTTAAAGAATTCTAGTTGTCAGGGGGGAATTTTTGTGGGGGAACTTCAGTAAAGCCAAAGGTCTTGTGTGTTGATGACCAATATGGCATAAGAGTATTACTGAAAGAGATTTTAAAATGTGACTACGAGGTAATGGCAGTAGAAACAGGGGAAGAAGCCATAGAGAATGTTTTAAAGTTTGAACCTCAAGTGGTAATACTAGACATGAAGTTAGAAAAAATGAAGGGAACTGACTTACTAAGATTGATAAAGCAAATCAACGGTAATATTGGAACTATTATGTTAACTGGATATCAAGACTGTGATTTAATTGAGGAAATAAAACAGTCAAATCCTGAAAAAATCATAATTAAACCATTTGAGGTTGAACAGCTTAAAAGCAGCGTCAGAGAGCTTAGTAGCAAATACAAAGTTATTTAGCTAAAGCACTAATTATTTAATTATCTTATTTTAAATACAAAACGGAGAGAACAGAAAAGGAAGATTTTTGTTCTCTTTTATTTTGCTAAATATTTGTCATAATTGACTAATTATTTGATTAATTCCGAGAGTATCTTGTATAATGTAGCTAAGTGAGAAAATCAGGAGGGGATATACTATGAAGTCTATGATAAGGGTAAGAATGAGTTCACATGATGCACATTATGGTGGAAACCTAGTTGATGGGGCAAAGATGCTCCAATTATTTGGAGATGTGGCAACAGAGCTATTAATAAGACATGACGGAGATGAAGGACTTTTTGTAGCATATGAAAGCGTCGAATTTAAAGCACCTGTATATGCGGGAGATTATATCGAGGCTATAGGTGAAATAACTCAAGTTGGAAATTCCTCTAGAAAAATGGTATTTGAAGCTAGAAAGGTTATAGCCCCAAGACCAGATATTAATGATTCTGCATGTGATGTTTTAGAAGAGCCTATAGTAGTATGTAGAGCAGTAGGGACTTGTGTAGTTCCTAAGGATAAGCAAAGAAAAAAGGGGGAATAGTGGATGGATAAACTAATAATTACAGTAGCCCTAACTGGAGCTGAGGTAACTAGAAAGGAACAGCCTAATTTACCATTAACCCCAGACGAAATAGCAGAAGCAGCTTATGAGGCGTATAAAGCAGGTGCAGCTATGGTGCATGTACATGCAAGAGACAGTGAAGGAAATCCTACTCAAGATTATGAAGTATATAAAGAAATAAAGGAAAAGATTGAAGCAAAATGTCCAGTTATATTTCAACCTTCAACTGGAGGAGCAGTATGGCATACACCAGAGGAGAGACTTCAACCTGTAGAACTAAAGCCTGAGATGGCTACACTTAGCTGTGGAACATGTAACTTTGGGCCTGATGTATTTATGAATAGTGAAGAATACATGGAAAGCTTTGCAAAGAAGATGAAAGAGCTAGGGGTAAAGCCAGAACTTGAAGTGTTTGAAAGAGGCATGATAAATAATGCTTTAAAGCTTGTTAAAAAGGGGCTTATAGAAACACCACTTCATTTTGACTTTGTTATGGGAGTTCCGGGAGCCATAACAGCTGAACTTAGAGATCTTTTGTACTTAGTGGAAAGCATACCTACTGGTTCTACTTGGACTGTTGCAGGAATAGGCAGATTTGAGCTTCCATTAGCAGCAGCAGCAATAACTCTTGGAGGTCATGTAAGAGTTGGCTTTGAAGATAATATTTATTATAGCAGAGGAGTCCTTGCAAAGTCTAATGCAGAACTTGTTGAGAGAATAGTTAGAATTTCTAAGGAGCTAGGCAGAGAAGTAGCCACACCGGACGAAGCACGTGAAATACTTGGGTTAAAATAATTGAGAACTGAGGAACTCTTCATTCTGTCATCCTGAACTCTAGTGAAGGATCTAGTTTAACGATTGTTCAACTATTGTTAAAAAAACAGAATTTTGACGAAATATTCATAAATATTAAGAATTATTCATAAAGTAGCTAATAGGTAAGAATACCTGTATTGGCTACTTTTTTTTATTCGAATAATATTTTAATAAAGAAGGAATTATTATTCAAATAGAGAATTAAAATATAGTAAGGAGGTTGAAAGGTCATGCTTGTAAATACAAATATAGCAATTGCTGTAAGATGTAGCGCATGTGGAAGTCTTAAAGTTCATGATATTTCCATATTTGAGCTTTTTTCAAATGAGAAAACAGAGCTAGTATGTACCTGTGGCCAACATAATGCTATAATAAAGACTAAGGACCATAAGTCTTTATGGATGGATATAGATTGTTATGTATGTCAAGACAAACATACATTTAAATATACATTAAAACAGATTTTGAGAGGAAACATAATTACTAGATGTATAGAATCTGGTATAGAAATATGCTTTATGGTAAGTCAGGGAGAAGTAGATGAAATACTAGAAAAATGTGAAAGAAGTGCAGATGGAATCTACAAGGAGCTAGAGTTTTTAGATTATTTCAATAATCATGAAATAATGATGAAGTCTCTTGAAAGGATAAGAGAATTAGATAACAAGGGACTCCTTAGCTGTACTTGTGGAGACAATAACATAGAGATGAACATATTTCCAGACCGAATAGAGTTAAAATGTATGAATTGCGAGGGTATAAAACTAATATATGCAGAAAATAATGATGACTATAATAATTTTATATCCAAGGAAAAGATAGTCCTACGTGAAAACAGCTTTGAATGCATAGATGCTATAAATCAAAATAATGATGCGAATAAGAAGTAAGGGTATTGTCATCCTGAGTTTAGTTTATCATCAAATTAATTAGTATAGTCATATAATTTAAAGGAGGTTTTTTTACATGCTAGTATCAGGAAAGGAAGTTCTTCAGCATGCTCATAAAAATGGATATGCTGTAGGTGCTTTTAATGTAAATAATATGGAGATAGTGCAGGCTATAGTTGCAGCAGCAGAGGAAACAAATTCACCGGTTATTCTTCAAGCTAGCCAAGGTGGATTAAAATACGCAGGAGTTGAATACATAGCTAAAATGGCTCAAATAGCTGCAAATAATACAAAGGTTCCAGTAGTTATCCATCTAGATCATGGGACAGACTTTGTTCAAATAATGCAATGTATTAGACATGGTTTTACTTCAGTTATGATAGATGGCTCAAAGCATCAGCTTGATGAGAATATTGCCATAACCAAAAAAATAATTGAGCTAGCACACGCTGTGGGAGTATCTGTTGAAGCAGAGCTTGGGAAAATAGGCGGTACAGAAGATGACATTACCGTATCAGCAAGAGAAGCTACATTTACAGATGTAGATGAAGCTGATAAATTTGTTAAGGAAACAGGAGTTGATTCACTAGCAATAGCTATAGGAACAGCTCATGGCCAATATAAGGGAGAACCAAAGCTAGACTTTGATAGACTAAAAGCTATAAAAGAAAGATTAAATATACCTATAGTACTTCACGGCTCATCAGGAGTTCCTGAGGAAAGTATTAAAAAAGCAGTAAGCCTTGGAGTAAATAAGATAAATATAGATACAGATATTAGAATAGCTTTTTCAAATGCTGTAAAAGAAGTGGTTAAAAACAACCCTAATGAATACGACCCTAGAAAGCTATTAGATCCAGCAAGAAAAGCTATGCAAAAGATAATAGCAGAAAAAATGATTATGTTTGGCTCTGCAGGAAGAGCATAAGGAGTGATTTAATGAAGCTTTTTATCGATACAGCCAATATAGATGAAATAAGAGAAATAAACGATTGGGGAGTAATATGCGGAGTTACTACAAACCCATCTCTTATTGCTAAAGAAGGTAGAGATTTTAAAGAAGTTATTCATGAAATAACTAACATAGTAGATGGACCCATTAGTGCAGAAGTCATTAGCCTAGAAGCAGAAGGAATGGTGAAGGAAGCTTTAGAGCTAGTAAAGATTCATAAAAATATAGTCATCAAGATTCCAATGACAAAGGAAGGCTTAAAGGCTGTTAGTATACTTAGTAAAAAAGGAATCAAAACTAATGTAACTCTTGTCTTCTCTGCAAGTCAAGCACTTCTTGCAGCAAGAGCAGGTGCTGCGTATGTAAGTCCTTTTGTAGGCAGAATGGACGATATAAGCAATGAAGGCATGGATATAATAGAAGATATAGTAGATATTTTTGACTTACATGGAATAACTACAGAAATAATATCCGCAAGTATAAGACATCCTATGCATGTGATTCAGTCAGCAAAGGCTGGAGCTCACATTGCTACAGTGCCATACAAAGTATTCCAGGCTATGGTAGGCCATCCTTTAACCGATATAGGAATAGAAAGATTCTTAAAAGATTGGGAAGGTGTACCAAAATAAAATAGTATATTTAGCCAAAGGGGGTATATATCCTTTGGCTTTTTTCTGTTTATGTGATATACTTTTGACAAATAAACATTAAATGGAATATACTATTTATATAAATATTAAGGAACACTAAACTTAGGAGGGTTAATTAATGGATAGAAATCTAGCCTTAAACTTAGTAAGGGTTACAGAAGCAGCTGCATTATCCAGCGCAAGATACTTAGGAAGAGGAGATAAGAATGCGGCAGACCAAGCTGCAGTAGACGGTATGAGAAAGATGTTTGATACTCTCAATATCGATGGTATTGTAGTCATTGGCGAGGGAGAAATGGACGAAGCTCCTATGCTTTACATAGGTGAGCAAATAGGTAGATGTATTAACACAAGCTTAAAGGTAGATATTGCAGTAGACCCAGTAGATGGAACTACAGCAGTAGCTAAAGGCTTGCCAAATGCCATTGCAGTAGTGGCTATGGCACCTAGAGGTTGCCTACTTCATGCACCAGATATGTATATGGATAAAATAGCAGTTGGACCAAAGGCAGCAGGAAAAATTCATATAGATGCACCTGTGGAAGAAAATTTAAATGCAGTAGCAAGAGCTCTAAATAAAGATATATCTGATTTAACTGTTACTATATTAGATAGACCAAGACATACTGAACTTATAGATAAAGTAAGAAAAGCAGGAGCTAGAATAAAGCTTTTTACAGATGGAGACGTGGCAGCTGCTATGGCTACTTGTTTTGAGCATGCAGGAGTTGACATACTTCTAGGAATTGGTGGAGCGCCAGAAGGTGTAATTGCTGCTGCAGCACTTAAATGCATGGGTGGAGAGTTCCAAGGAAAGCTTTATCCGATGAATGATGAAGAGAAGCAGAGATGTATAAGCATGGGTATAGGAGATGTAAATAAAGTACTCACTATGGATGACTTAGCAAAAGGAAACGAAGTATTTTTTGCAGCTACAGGTATATCAGATGGTGAGCTATTAAGAGGAGTAGTTTATCATCAAAATAATGTGGCTAAAACCCATTCAATGGTGGCAAGATCAGAAACAGGAACTATTAGATTTATTGAGACTATTCATAAATTAGACAAAAAACCTGAATACGCAAAATAAAAAGATAAAATGCCCTATATAGGGCATTTTGTTATGATATACTTAACTGTAGAAGATTGCAGGAAATTAATACTAGAATCTTGTGAACTTGTTGACTAAAAACCAAAAAAATGGTACTATTAATTTAATTAAAACCCTTCTCCTTTACTTTTCTTATGATTAGCTACTGCATAAGTGACTAGTACAGAATCGTATATTCTGGCTATCTACTTATCTGAATTTTATAGGATACTCAAGGGCACTTACTCAACGTCTATTTTTTTCCCATATATTACGATATTGTGGAAATTGATATATATTTAACTATTTTCGGAGGTGTAAATTTGAATCCAGACGATTTACAAAAAAAGAAGTTGGATGAACTTCGCCAGATAGCTAAAAATCTGGGTATAAAAAGCATTACAAAGTACAAAAAAGATGAACTGATAGATATTATTCTACAGAATTCTACACAAGAACAGTCTCATGAAGAGAAACCCAAGAATGAGGAAAATAATGGTTTTACATTAACTGAAACCATAGCAAAAAGACCGCACGAAAAAATACATTTGAATACTCAAAATTCAGATTCATCTGAAGCTTCAGGCATATTAGAGCTTCATGCAGATGGTTACGGTTTTTTACGTTCTGATAATTATTTATCTGGAGATGAAGATATATACGTATCGCCTTCTCAGATAAGAAGATTTAATTTAGGCACTGGAGATAAAATTTTTGGTATAACTAGGCCGCCAAAATCAGGAGAAAGATACAGAGCATTATTATATGTAAAGGCAGTAAATGATGAAAACCCTGAAACTGCTAATAGAAGGCCAGATTTTGAAACATTGACTCCTATTTTCCCTAACAAGAGAATCACATTAGAGACAAATCACAGCGAATTATCCACAAGATTATTAGACCTAATAGCACCCATAGGAAAAGGACAAAGAGGAATGATAGTAGCACCACCTAAGGCAGGTAAAACTACATTTCTAAAAAAAATAGCAAATGGTATTGCACAAAATCATCCTGAAATGGAAATCATAATATTATTAATAGATGAAAGACCAGAAGAAGTTACTGATATGAAAAGATCTGTTAAAGGTGATGTTGTATATTCTACTTTTGATGAATTGCCTGGAAATCATGTAAAAGTAGCTGAAATAGTCCTTGAAAGAGCAAAAAGACTAGTAGAGCATGGTAAAGATGTAGTCATACTTTTAGACAGTATTACAAGACTTGCTAGAGCATATAACCTTACAATCCCGCCAACAGGTAGAACATTGTCAGGAGGAATAGATCCTGGGGCATTACATAAGCCTAAGAGATTTTTTGGTGCAGCAAGAAATATAGAAGAAGGTGGAAGTCTTACAATACTTGCTACAGCCCTAGTGGAGACAGGCAGTAGAATGGACGATGTAATATTTGAAGAATTTAAAGGAACAGGAAACATGGAAATCCATCTAGATAGAAAGCTTTCAGAAAAGAGAATATTCCCAGCTATAGATATAAACAAGTCTGGTACTAGAAGAGAAGATTTACTTATGAACCAAAAAGAGCTTGAAACAATATGGGGTATTAGGAAAGCATTGAGCAATGCTCCAGTATCAGAAGTTACAGAATCTTTAATAAACCAATTAATGTTGACAAAGACTAATGAAGAGTTTATAAGTAGTATTAGAAATAGAATGTAGGAGTAGAACATTAGGGGAACAGTAGTTAAACAATCGTTAAACTATCGCTACACTATCGTTAAAATATGTTGAAATAGTATTTGATTTATGCTATACTATACTAGTTGAAAACTGATTACTTTTAAATATACAGTAAACAAGAGTTTGAAAAGAGGTGAAATCAATGAAAGAAGGTATACATCCAAATTACAAAAAGGCTACTGTACACTGTGCATGCGGAAATACTTTTGAAACAGGTTCAGTAAAAGAAGAATTAAGAGTTGAAATTTGTTCAGAATGCCATCCTTTCTTTACAGGACGTCAAAAATTTGTTGATAAAGGTGGACGTGTTGATAAATTTAAGAAGAAATATGGTATTGAATAATAACTACTTAAGTCTGTCTGATAGGTTAGTTGCCATTGGCTTCTAACCTTTATTGTTTTATTGTCCTTTTGAGCGCTAGTGAAGAATCACGTTTTGGCTTATTGATATTCTGGGGGTGTTGAGTTGGCGAAGCTATATTTTAGATATGGAGCTATGAATTGCGGTAAATCAACTAACTTAATGCAGGTAGCATATAACTATGAAGAAAGAGGAATGAAAGTCATCATAATTAAACCTTTTATAGACACAAAGGGTGGAAATAAGACAGTATCTAGACTAGGTATAACACGAGAGGTCGATATGCTATTAGAAAAAGATAAGAACGTCTATGATGAGATTCAGAAATGGAATGAAGAAAAGTGGAATATAGATTGCATCTTAGTAGATGAAGCACAATTTTTGACGAAGCATCAAATTGATGAATTTTTTGAAATAGCAGTAAAGATGAATATTCCAGTTATTTGCTATGGACTGAGAACCGATTTTCAGATGAGGGGCTTTGAAGGTAGTGAAAGACTATTACTAATAGCTCATAGTATAGAAGAGCTAAAAACTATTTGCTCATGTGGCAAAAAAGCAGTATGCAATGCAAGAAAAATTAATGGAAAGTTCGTATTTGAAGGCGACCAAGTAGCTATAGACCGTGAAAACAGCATTGAATACGAATCACTTTGTGGAGAATGTTATTTAAGAGAAAAAAAAGCACAGGGGACGGTTCCTTTTGCATAAAGAGTTTATAGGCTGGCAGACACACCAGCCTTTTTTTATCTAGCATTGTAGATAGTTTTTTTTATTTAACCTTAAACTTTTTCAGAAATTAGGGTAATAATAGAAATAAACCCTTTAAAGGAGAAGTAGAGAATGATTTTAAACAAAAAACGCATATCAATAATATTAATAGTTCTAATAATGTTTTTAGCTCTTCCTACCTTTTTATATGCTGAAAAAGATAGTGTAACTATATCATTAGCAGGAGATGTACTATTAGGCTCTTGGATAGGAAAATACATGGAGACACATGGTGCTGACTATCCTTGGGAGAACTTAAAGGAGGTACTTTTAGACTCTGACTTATCCTTGATTAATCTAGAATGTCCAGTAGGCACTGTTGGTGAAGCCCAAGAGAAGGAATTTACATTTAGAGCTAAGCCTGAAACATTAGAAGGTCTTGTAAATGCAGGAGTTAAAGGAGTTACACTAGGGAACAATCATACTCTTGACTTTGGAAGAGAATGCTTTGTAGAGACTTTAGATAATTTAGACAAGTATAGCATTAAATACACTGGAGGCGGCAGGAATATTAAAGAAGCTTTTGAACCTGCTATATGGGAGATAAATGGAATCAAAGTCGGATTTTTAGGCTTTTCTAGAGTAACACCTCATGTAGATTGGTATGCGACAGAAAATAGAGCAGGAACAACAAATGGTTATGATGGCAATGCAAAAAATATGATGCAAGCTGTAAAACAGGCAAAGGAAAAGGTAGACTTTCTCATAGTAACATTACATTGGGGAATTGAGCGAGCAGACTATCCTAGGGACAACGATGTAGCTATAGCTAAAGAGCTAATTGACAATGGTGCTGATTGTATAATGGGGCATCATCCTCATGTGCTTCAAGGAATTGAATTTTACAAAGATAGGCCCATAGTTTATAGCTTAGGCAATTTTGTATTTGGTACTAAAGACGAAAGAAATTCTCAGACTATGATATTTAATATGGAAATAAATAAGAATGGAATAATAAATACTAGCATAATCCCCGGAAGGATAAAAGCAGGTCAGCCAACTATAGCCGAGGGTGAAGATAGAGAAAAAATAATAGAGCTAATTAATGAATTATCAGCAGATTGGGGTACTAAAGTTTTAGATGATGGAAATATAACAGGGAATATCGAATATGTGTTTCACAATGAGCATAAAATTGGAGAAAATGATGAAAATGAAAACCAGATTGGAGACTTGCTTGATGATACAGAGGCATTTAATGATGATACAAAGAATAACAATGGAAAATTTACTTTAGATTTAATCATGGATTTCCTAACTGAATATGGGCTAGAGGTGTTTATTATTAGTGGAGCATTATTTATAGTTTTACTGGTAGTTGTGATGGTAAAAGTGATGAGATGATATTCGGTGTAGTAGGGCGTTTAATTTTGCAATTATAGAATTTATCTATACATATTAGACAAGCTATAGAAAAGAATTATTGGTAAAAATTTAACATAAGTAATACAATTCTAGTGGGTAAAAAATTAAGCTACACTAGGAGGAATATCAATGAAAGCAAAAAAACCTATAAGTATTCTATTAAGTCTATTATTAATTTTTGCACTAACCTTAACAGGATGTTCAAGTGAAACTCCAGCATCAACTGATGCCGAAAATAACCAAGCAGAAGAAAATCAAACAGCTGCTAATGAAGGAACTAAGGAAGAAAGCACATTTAAAGCTCAAATGACTTTCAATGGTTCATCTACATTAGCACCAGTAATGTCATCAATAGCAACTGATTTTATTGAAGGATATACTACTTGGAACAAAGTAGATGCAAGCTTCCCAGAAGAAAATATAGCTATTTATGTATCTGCTGGAGGCTCAGGTGCAGGTGTTAAGGCTGTTTTAGATAATACTGCTGATTTTGGTATGCTGGCTAGAGAAATAAAAGACGAAGAATTAGAAAAAATCGGAGATGCAAAAGTATTTAAACTAGGAATAGATGCCTTAACAGTATCTGTAAACCCAGAAAACCCTATTTTGCAAATAAAAGATGATTTAACTACAGAAGAAGTTAGAAAGATATTCTCAGGCGAATATAAATATTGGGACGAAGTTGAAAGTAGTCTTCCACATAGAGAAATAGTAGTAGTTATTAGAGACTTAAGCGGTGGAGCTCACGAAGTATTCCAAAAAAGCGTAATGAAAGATGCTCAAATCAGAGAAGATGCTATACAATCACCTTCAATGGGAGCTCTAGTAACAAAAGTAATTGAAAATAAAGATGCCATAGGGTATGCATCCTTTGGAATGGTTAATCAAAACGCAGGAAAGCTTATACCTTTAAAAGTAGATGGAATTGAAGCTACAGAAGAAAACATAGTAAACGGTTCATATAAAATATCTAGACCATTAATAGTAGTTAAAAGAGGAGAATTAACTCCCGAGCAAAAAGCTTTTATGGATGCAGTTACATCTGAGGAAGGCCTAGCAATTGTTGAAAAAATGGGATTTGTGCCTGTAAGATAAATTACTAGAAAAATTCAGGGGCTAACTGCCTCTGAATTTTTTTGTTATTATGAGATCCTTCGCAATAGGCTCAGGATGAAAAGTCTGTGTCATTTTGAACACACTTGTGCGTCATTCTGAGCGAAGCGAAGAATCTCGTAATGAAGAGTTTCTTTGTGAGGTGCTAACATGTATAAATTTTTAGATAAGGCATTTAGTATCATAATAAAACTACTAACCCTATTTTCCTTATTATTACTAGGGTTTGTAATAATATTTATATTTAAAGAAAGTTTTGTTTTTTTCAGGGAAGTGTCCGTATTTAAATTTATAACAGGTAGGACATGGAACCCCTTATCATCTCCAGATAAGCTATCCATACTAAACCTAATACTAGGCACATTGTATGTATCTTTTGTAGCTATTGTCATAGCATTACCAATAGGAGTAGGTAGTGCATTACTGTTGTCTGGATATGTTAGTGGAAGAAGAAGAGTTATAATAAGAGGAATAATAGATATTTTAGGAGGAATACCTTCCGTAGTATATGGTTTCATAGGGCTTTTAGTGTTAGTAAAGTTCTTTGAGGTCAAATTTGACTTTCCAACTGGAGAATCTGTTTTAGCTGGAGGAATACTTCTCTCATTAATGGTACTTCCCTATATAATATCTACATGTGATGAAACTATGGAAAAAATATATGAAAATCACTTGCCTTCTTCTCAAGCCTTAGGTGTTTCTAAAAACTATTTTATAAGAAAAGTTGTTCTGCCTGAAAGTAAAAAAGGCATAATAGCTTCTACGGTACTAGCACTAGGCAGAGCCATGGGAGAAACTATGGCAGTGATGATGGTTGTAGGAAATGCTCCTATGACACCAAAGTTATTAGGAAAAGCACAGACCATACCTTCGCTTATTGCTCTTGAAATGGGAATGGCAGAAGTAGGCAGCTTGCATTATCATGCACTTTTTGCAGCAGGATTTGTATTGATGGCTATGCTTTTAGTTATTAACACAGTACTCTATTATGTAAAAAAGAATATAAACTTGTAATTCTTGAGGGTGAAATATTATGAAGGAAAAGATTAAGGCAGTTTTATTTAAACTGTGGATTATTTTAAGTGCAATAATAGTACTTTCTTCAACAGCATTTATATTTATTTATATAATTAAAAATGGTATAAACTCCATAAGCCTTGAATTCATATTTGGAAATCCTAAAGGTTTTCCTATAGGAGCTGAAGGAGGCGTATTTCCAGCTATTGTAGGTAGCTTGCTTTTAATGCTCATTGCATGTATATTTGCAACAATATTAGCTGTTTCGACAGCAGTTTATGTAACATTTTATTGCGAATCTAAAAAAATAGAAGGCATAGTACATGTCATAGTACAATGTATGGCAGGGGTTCCTTCAATAGTTTTAGGACTTTTCGGATATACACTTCTAGTGGCTAATCTGAAACTGGGCAGATCTTTATTATCAGGTGGAATAACTTTAGGGATTATGATATTCCCATTTATTGAGGTAAGAGTTGAGAAAACATTAAGAGAGGTTAGTTCATCATTAATAAATTCATCCTATGCCCTTGGAGTATCAAAGTCATATACTCTCTTCAAGTTAATTTTACCTATATGTAAGACGGACATAGTTTCTGCTATAACATTGGCAGGAGGCTTCGCTATGGGAGCAGCTGCACCTATAATACTTACAGCAGCAGTAATATTTGCTCCTATTCCAAGCTCGTTATCTTCTCCAGTAATGGCACTGCCATTTCACCTATACATTCTTACAGGAGAGGGAATATCATTAGAGAAATCATATGCAACAGCATTAGTGCTGATAATGCTTCTTTTTATTATAAATATATTGTCAATGGCTCTCACATTTAAACGAAAGGAGCTTAAATAAATGGATATTATAGAATTGAAATCCCTAGATGCATATTATGGGAATAAAAAAATATTAAATAATATAAATATGAAAATAAAAAAGAATAAAATAACTGCAATAATAGGACCATCAGGTTGTGGAAAGTCAACTCTTTTAGCTGCCTTAAATAGAATGTTAGAAGAAAACGGCGGAAGTACTCAGGGTGAAATAAAATTTGATGGTAAGAATATTTTATCTTATTCAAAGGATGATATGAGAAAAAGGATAGGAATAGTGTTTCAAAAACCTGCTCCTTTTCCTATGTCGATATACAAAAACCTTACCTATGCTCCTATGTACTATGGAATACAGAATAGAAAAAAGCTAGATGAAATAGTTGAAAACAAATTAAAAGTTTCTGGACTATTTGAAGAAGTTAAGAAGGATTTGAACATGTCTGCGTTGAGATTATCAGGTGGACAGCAGCAAAGACTTTGCATAGCAAGAGCACTTACAGTAGAGCCTGAGGTATTGATGCTAGACGAGCCATGCTCAGCTCTAGATGTAAAGAACACTGCTAATATAGAAGAAATGCTCCTAAAACTTTCAGAAAACTATACTATAATCATAGTTACTCATAATCTGCAACAGGCTAAAAGAATATCAGATTACACAGCATTTATATTAGATGGGGAACTTGTAGAATACGATGAAACAGAAACAATATTTAATGCTCCAAGAGATAAGAAAACAAGAGAATATATTGAAGGAATATATGGATAATACAAAACAAAACTCTTGAAGATACAACTATCAATATGGTAAACTATGGACAAGGTAATATGAGTACATACCAAGCAATATCATTAATGATTGCATTTGGAATGTTACTAATATTGTACTCAAATCTTATGATAGGAGATTTTTTATGTTAAATTATAACATACCAGGCATAGGAAAGATAGAAATAGAAAATGTAGTATTCGATTATAATGGAACCATAGCAGTAGATGGAAAACTTATAGATGATGCTAAAGAGCTTATTTTGAAGCTAAAAGAATATGCCAATATATACATCCTCACTGCTGATACCTACGGGACAGTAGAAAAAGAGTGTATGATGCTTGGAGTTAATGTGGCTACCTTTCCAAAAGAAATGGCAAGCATTTCAAAAAAAGAAATAGTAGAAAAGCTAGGTGCAGAAAAGACTATTTGTGTAGGAAATGGCTTTAACGATATAGAGATGTTTAAAATATGCAAAATATCAATAGCTGTTATAGAAAACGAGGGCTGCAGCGGAAAACTCTTGGCCCATTCAGATATAGTAACTAAATCCATAAAAGATGCTATTGATATTATATTAAGTGAAAATAGAATGAAGGCTACATTGAGAAATTGAGCGATATAGAGTATATCTACGTCTTTTTTAAAAATATTTTTAAATTCACTACTAACAAAATCATCACTAATAATGTATAATAATATTTAACATATATCGATTGTCCGAAAATTAGTAAGAGAATCTATATATTAAAGGTGGTGAATTTATGGATAAAGAAACAATAAAATTATTAGGTGACTTGTTAGATGAGAAGCTAGATAAGAAACTAGATAAGAAACTAGATGAGAAACTTGAACCTATTAAGGCAAAGCTAGATGAACATACTCAAATTCTTAGAGCCTTAGAACATTTAGCACAGGTAAATAAGGCAGAGCATGACAAAATGTCTAATGACATAGCCCATATGAAGGGAGACATAGAGAGCATTAAAAAAGGACTTGCAGGTGTTGAATTAATAACAGCTAATAACTGGTCAGATATAGTAAAAATAAGGTCATTAATACAATAAACATAAATAATACTATTAGGTCAGAGGACAACCTCTGACTTTTTGCTTCTGTATTCAATATTGCCATTATGTGTTATAATAACATTTATAAACTATAGTTTAGGAGTGGTTTTTTTGCCAAAAATAAAAGATGTAAAGAGGACACCAAAGCATGCAACCACTATTGGTGGGCAGGCGTTAATTGAGGGAGTAATGATGAAAGGGCCTAAAGATATAGCTATAGCTGTAAGAAAGCCCGATAATCAAATAGAACTTAAGAAGGAAGCAATAAATACATTATCAACGAGATACAAATTTTTAAAATGGCCTTTTATTAGAGGCGTAGTAGGCCTTGTAGAAGCCATGGTTATAGGTGTGCAGTCCCTTATGTATTCAGCACAGTTTTATGAGGAGGAAGAAGCCACTGAGCCAGGAAAAATAGATAAGTTTTTTGAGAAGATTTTTAAAGATAAAGCAGAGAATGTGGCAATGTATATTTCAGTATTTATTTCAATGTTAATTGCAGTAGTAGTATTTATGCTAGGACCAACATTTATCACTAATCTAATAAAGAGAAGCATAGAAGCACCAATAATTCTAAACTTAATAGAAGGACTTATTAGAATATTGATGTTTTTAGTATATGTAGTTGCTATCTCAAAAATGAAAGATATACAGAGAGTATTTCAATATCATGGTGCAGAGCACAAGACTATCCACTGTTATGAGTACGAAGAAGAGCTTACTGTGGCAAATGTAAAGAAATACCCTATTCTTCATCCTAGATGCGGAACTAGTTTTCTTTTTATGGTAATGATAATAAGTATACTAGTATTTTCTTTCTTTGGATGGCCAAATCCATTAAAGAGATTTTTAATAAGAATTATTATGCTTCCAGTTATAGCTGGAATATCATATGAAGTAAATAGGATTATCGGAAGAAGTGGTAGCAAGTTAGCATATATTCTTTCTTATCCAGGACTTCTAATTCAGAAAATAGCTACAACTAGAGAACCAGATGATTCAATGATTGAAGTGGCTATAGAGGCTTTAAAAGGAGTTTTAGTAGATGATAAGGAGGCAGACCGTTGGTAGTTGCCTATACAATAGAAGATTTAATTAAAATAGGTATAGAAACTTTGGGCGAAGGGGAATATAACAATCCCCTTCTTGACTCTCAACTATTACTTTGCCATGTGCTTAATGTTGATAAAATATATACTTATACACATAAAGACCAAGTAGTTGACAGTCAATCTGTGGATAAGTTTTTAAAACTTATTGATAAAAGGAAAAGTGGATATCCTATTCAATATATATTAGAAAAGCAAGAATTTATGGGCCTAGACTTTTATGTAAAAGAAGGAGTGCTAGTTCCAAGACCTGATACAGAAATATTAGTTGAATATATAATAGACATTGTAAATAAAGGGTACTTTAATGATAAAGACTTACTAAAAATCGTAGATATTGGTACAGGAAGCGGAGCCATTACTTTGAGCCTAGCGCATTATTTAAAAAATGTTCATGTTTATTCAGTAGATATTAGTGACACTGCTCTTCAGGTGGCTACTGAAAATTCAAGAAGATTAGGTTTAGAATCAAAAGTGACCTTTCTTAAGGGAGATTTATTTGAACCAATCGATAAGTTAGGACTACAAAACTCAATAGACATAATCGTATCCAATCCACCATACATTCCAACAAAAGATATATCAGAGCTACAAAAGGAAGTAGCAGAATACGAGCCAAAGCTTGCACTAGATGGGGGAGAAGATGGCTTAGACTATTATAGAAGAATAGTAAATGGATATGATAAATATCTTTCTGATGATGGAATTTTAGCAATGGAAATAGGATATGACCAAGGTTCTGCCTTAAAAAAACTGCTAGATGACAAGAAAACTAGTCCTGTGGACATAAGCAAAAAGAACCATCCCCATTGCATCAAGATAATAAAGGATTTAGCAGGGCATGATAGAGTAGTGGTAGGAATTAGAAGCAACTGAGAATCTATGTTGTCATAGATGAACGCATAGATTAACTACTGTTCAACTACTGTTAAAAAAAGTAGCGTAAACAACGAAAATATGATATAATATTAAACTGGACAATTCCGTAGTGAAGAGGTGAGAATCGTGTTAGATAAATTAAAATTTACAGAAGAAAAATATGAAGAGCTAAGTAAAAAAATAAGCGATCCAGAAATAATAAACGACATAACAGAATGGCAGAAATATGTTAAAGAACATGCTGAAATTGAGCCTATAGTATTAAAATATAGAGAGTACACTGATGTAGTTAATCAATTAGAAGAATCTAAAGAAATGCTTAAAGAAAAGCTAGAAGATGACTTTAAGGAGCTTGTAAAGCTAGAAGTTGAAGAGCTTACTCAAAAATGTGATGAGCTGACAGAAGAATTAAAGGCACTTCTTGTGCCAAAGGACCCAAATGATGAAAAGAACGTTATTGTTGAAATTCGTGCAGGAGCTGGAGGAGACGAAGCAGGCATTTTTGCAGGGGACTTATTTAGAATGTACACTAGATTTGCTGAAAGACAACGTTGGAAAATGGAAATGATGAGCTCTAATGACCAAGGAATAGGCGGCTTTAAAGAAGTTATATTCTTGATAAAAGGTAAAGGCGCATATAGTAAGCTTAAATACGAAAGTGGAGTTCATAGAGTTCAGAGAGTTCCTGCTACAGAGTCAAGCGGTAGAATCCATACTTCAACTGCTACTGTGGCAGTGCTACCAGAAGTAGATGATATCGATATAGAAATCAGTCCAGCAGATATACGTGTTGATGTGTATCGTTCTTCAGGTAATGGAGGACAAAGTGTTAATACTACAGACTCAGCTGTAAGACTTACACATATACCTACTGGTATGGTTGTAGCATGTCAAGACGAAAAATCTCAGTTAAAGAATAAAGAAAAGGCGTTTAAGATATTAAAGGCTAGACTTTATGACCGAATGATGGAAGAGCAAAATGCAGAAATTGCAGAAGCTAGAAGAAATCAAGTTGGAACTGGAGATAGAAGTGCTAAAATCAGAACATATAACTTCCCACAAGGAAGAATAACAGATCACAGAATTAACTTAACTGTTTATAAATTAGAGGCATTTTTAGATGGAGATATTAACGAAATGCTAGATGCACTAATCACAAGCGCCCAAGCAGAAAAACTTAGACAAGTAAACTAAAAATAGTCGGGATTTCCCGACTATTTTTGTACCTATAACTTTACCGACACAATTATCCCCATAACAAATCCAACAACAATCCCCATAGTAGACGACCTTCCATTATGTAATGATTTAGCATCTGGAATCATTTCACCACAGGTTATGTAAAGCATAGTTCCACCAGCAAATGCCAGACACAAACCTATAAAAAGATCAGACACACTTCCTAATAATGCACCAATAAAAGCACCTACGCCAGTAGGTATACCAGCCAGAATAGTAAGACTCAATACCTTAAAGGCAGATGAACCACTTAATCTGAGTGGAGCAGCCATAGCCAATCCTTCAGGAAAGTTATGCAAGGCAATTATTATAGCCATGGTCATACCAAGCTTTGAAGTAAACATATATCCAGAGCCTACAGCTAATCCTTCAGGTAAGTTGTGAATAGCTATTGCAATGCCCAAAAGAGCTCCTGTCCTAAAAAAACGCCTTTTAGAATTAGAAGAAAAGCTATCTTTTCCACTAATAGGGAAAAAACCTTCGATAAAAACTACTGTTACTACTCCAAGAAAAATACCTAATATTTCTGTACCTAAGCCACTTATTTCATAAGCCTCTGGAAGTAAGTCAAAAGTAACTACGCTTAGCATAAGACCGCTTGTAATTCCTAACAGTATTCCAATAAACCTTGAGCTTGGCTTAACTATAAACAATGCTACCAATCCACCTAAACCTGTTCCAACAACACCTACTAATGTACCTATAATAGTTATCAAAAAAGTTTGAGTCAATAATATCACTCCCTGAGCAATAATAACAGTTATCTGATTTGCAATAATGTATTGAATTATTTATAAAGCTAATATAATATATATTTTAAGAAGGCAGATAATAGAATTGTATAAGCAAAAGATAAAGAAGGGAAAAATAATGCAAGAAAAAAACACTAAAATACAAAGAATAAGTCCGTCTCATCCAGAGCTTAATAAAATCAAAGAAGCAGCAGAAATAATTAAAGGTGGTGGAACTGTTGCATTTCCTACAGAAACTGTATACGGTTTAGGCGCAAATGCATTAGATGAAACTGCAATAGAAAAAATATTTTTAGCCAAGGGCAGACCTCAGGACAACCCATTGATTGTTCATATAAGTAGCATAGCTCAGCTTGATGATTTGGTGGAAAATATTCCAGAGAAAGCATACTTACTTATGGAAAGATTTTGGCCTGGTCCTTTAACCCTTATATTTAACAGAACTAATAAAATCCCTGATAGGATAACAGGTGGCTTATCTACAGTAGCTATAAGAATGCCAAATAACAATATAGCATTAGAGTTAATAAAACATTCAGGGCTTCCCATAGCAGCTCCAAGTGCAAATACTTCAGGAAAACCAAGTCCTACAAACTCTTCTCATGTAATACATGATTTATCTGGAAAAATTGATATGATAATTGATGGAGGAAGCACAGGAGTAGGTCTAGAATCTACTGTTCTAGATATTTCTGGAGATATCCCTACTATATTACGACCTGGTGGTGTCACAGTAGAAGATTTGTTGACTGTATTGCCAGAAGTAGAATATGACAGAGCTATTGAAGTTATTGACAAAAATATTATTCCCAAATCACCTGGACAAAAATACAAGCACTATTCTCCTAATGCTAAAATGATTATAGTTAAGGGAAGTTTAGAGGAAATAATTCAAAAAACAACACAGCTTGCCAAAGAATATGAATCTAAGGGAATGGATGTAGGCATAATGGCGACTAAGCAGACCTATTATAAATACAAAAATGAAAATACACTTATAGTTGGAGACAGGGATTTTCTAGAGACTATAGCAGCTAACTTATTCAATGTTTTAAGAGAATTTGATGAGACAAATGTAGATATAATAATAGCTGAAGGAGTAGAAGAAAAAGGTATAGGAAAAGCAATTATGAATAGAATGAAAAAAGCAGCAGGAGGTGTAATATATTGAAAACCATTCTTTTCGTATGCACTGGGAATACTTGCAGAAGCAGCATGGCAGAATGGCTTTTTAGACATATGGTTGAGGAGCAGGGCTTGCAAGACGAAATCAACATAGAATCTGCAGGAGTATTTGCTGCAACTGGAGAATCTGCATCACTGCAAGCTATAGAAGCTATGGAGAAACATTCAATTGATATATCTAGTCACAAATCAAGACAGCTTACAAAAGAGATGCTAGATAAGGCTGATTTAATCCTTGCAATGACAAATAGACATAAAAGAGCAATAGCAACCATAAGCAATAATGCCATAGATAAAACATTTACCTTGACAGAATATGCATATAAGGATAAAGGAAAACACGATGATATTATGGATCCTTATGGATTTCCAGTGGAAGAATATGAAAAATGTTTAATAGAGATAAAAAAAGCACTTATTAATGTTATGGAAAAATTAACTGAAAAAAATGAGGAGGAATAATATGAAAATTGGATTAGGTTGTGACCATGCAGGATACGAGCTTAAAGGGCATATTAAAGAATATTTAGACGGAAAAGGCATAGAATATATAGACTTTGGAACAAACTCTACAGAGTCAGTAGATTATCCTGACTTTGGAGCAAAAGTTGCTGAGGCAGTAAAAAATGGTGAATGCGACAAAGGAATTATTTGTTGTGGTACAGGAATAGGAATATCAATATCTGCCAATAAGGTTCCTGGAATAAGATGTGCATTATGTGGTGATTGCTACTCAGCAAGAATGTCAATAGAGCATAATAATGCTAATATTCTTGCTATCGGTGCTAGGGTAACAGGAAAAGATTTAGCCATTGAAATAATTGATACTTGGTTAAAGGCAGAGTTCCAAGGTGGAAAACATGAAAGAAGAGTAAATAAAATTAAAGACATAGAAAACAAATATGTGATATAATGTTTGATGGAAATTTTTAAATCGAGAGGAGAGATGTTTGTGAACAGAGTTATAGTTATGGATCACCCATTAATAAAGCACAAGCTGACATTTATTAGAGACAAAAATACTGGACCAAAAGAATTTAGGGAATTGGTGAAAGAAGTTGCTATGCTTATGGCATACGAGGTTACCAGAGATTTACCACTTGAGGACATAGAAATTGAGACTCCTCTTACGAAGACTACATCACAAGTAATAGCTGGGAAAAAGCTTGGAATAGTACCTATTTTAAGAGCAGGACTTGGAATGGTAGAAGGACTATTGAATTTACTTCCAGCTGCAAAGGTTGGACATATAGGACTTTACAGAAATCCTGAAACCCTTGAGCCTGTAGAATATTACTGTAAGCTTCCTTATGATGCAGTAGAAAGAGAACTTATTTTACTTGATCCAATGCTTGCGACAGGTGGTTCTGCAAAGGCTGCTATCACATTCCTTAAAGATAGAGGTGTGACAAATATTAAGCTTATGTGCTTAATAGCAGCTCCAGAAGGTATCAAAGCTGTTCATAAAGATCATCCAGATGTAGACATCTATGTTGCTGGAGTAGATGAAAAACTTAATGACCATGCATACATTCTTCCAGGATTAGGAGATGCAGGAGACAGATTATTCGGAACAAAATAGAGATGGGGGAACCCATCTCCATTTTTTTACGTCAAAAGATAAGTAATGCAATTGAGAATTAAAAGAATTGTCAACCTGAAACTGGCAGGATATGCCTTACTTACGAAGGCTCTGCTTGCGAATGATATAAATGATAGTGTAACGATGGTGTAACGATAGTTTAACGATAGTGTAACGATTGCTCAACTACTGTTAAACTACTGTTATATAACAAAGGGGGAAAATTACATGCGACCATCATGGGATGAATATTTTATGGAAATAGTAAACGTTGTGAAAAAAAGGTCAACCTGTACTAGAAGACAAGTTGGCGCACTTATAGTAATGGATAAAAGAATTCTTTCAACAGGATATAATGGAGCACCTATAGGCTTAAAGCATTGTGAAGAGGTTGGGTGCTTAAGAGAAAAACTTGGAGTTCCTTCAGGACAAAGGCATGAACTATGTAGAGGTCTTCATGCTGAGCAAAATGCCATAGTACAAGCAGCAAACTCAGGTATTAGTATAAAAGGTGGAACAATATATGTAACAGACCAACCATGCGTATTATGTGCAAAAATGATAATAAATGCAGGTATAAAAAGAGTAGTTTTTAGTGGTGACTATCCAGATGAATTATCTACCAATATGCTACAAGAAGCTGGAATTGAGCTAATAAAATTTGAATTTAAACTGTAATTAATTTGTAATAAAAGCCTTAAACATTGGAACTACATGGGCGTGTTGCTTTCCATATATTTCAATTAACTTTACTAAGATTGACTAAACAAGTTAATTAGAGTAAAATCAAAATTAGAAGATATGCTTGGCTAATAATTGATTTCACTAATTTTTTTTATGTCAATTCATCGAGTCTTACCCGAAAGAAGAGGAGTGCTAAATATGACTAATTATTATGTAGTCTTTCTTATACCAATAATATTATCTTATTTATTGACACCATTGGCTAAATACACAGCAAAGAAAATAGGTGCCATTGATGTGCCTAAGGATGACAGGCGGGTACATAAAGTACCTATTCCTAGATTAGGTGGGCTTGCAATTTATTTAGCTTCAATAATATCTATGCTAATATTCCTTCCAATTGACAAAACAATGGTTTCTATTATGATAGGTGGAACTATAATAGTAATAACAGGTATTATAGATGACGTAAAACCTATGTCTGCAAGATGGAAGCTATTCTTTCAAATATTATCGGCAGCAGTCCTTATAATGGGCGATGTAAAAATTGAGTTTTTTGGGAATCCATTTGTTAAACATGGTATTATTAATCTAGGTGTATTTTCCATACCAGTAACTATTTTCTGGGTAGTTGGAATAACTAACACTCTAAATCTTATTGACGGTCTAGATGGACTTTCAGCAGGAGTAGGAGCTATCGCTGCAGTATCATTATTTTTCGTAGCTGCAGGTATAGATTATTTTGACACAAGTATGGTAATGATATTGTGCGCAATAATTGCTGGTTCTGCATTTGGATTTCTTCCACATAATTTTAATCCAGCTAAGATATTTATGGGAGACACAGGAGCCCTATTCTTAGGATATATGCTTTCAGTAGTTGCTATGGAAGGTGTTATGAAGAGTGTAGCTACTATTACTATAGTAGTGCCTATATTAGCCCTAGGACTTCCTATATTTGATACTGCATTTGCAATATTTAGAAGACTCATTAATAAAAGACCTATAATGGAAGCAGATAAAGGCCATGTACATCATAGACTATTGGCTAAAGGACTTAGCCAAAAACAAGTAGTTTTGATACTTTATATGGTAAGTGCTGTATTTGGTTCAACAGCTATATTAATGGCAGGCTTGAAGCCTGAATACGGAACAATAGCTACTAGTATTGTACTAACATTAGTGCTTATTGGGGCTGTAAGATTTGGGGTTGTTGGAGTAATTGATGCAAAGAAAAAGAACAGAGAAAAAAGATGATAAAGGGGTATAGATGTCAATGAATAAAATTAAAGTGTTGACTGTTTTTGGGACAAGACCAGAGGCAGTGAAAATGGCACCTATAATTAAAAAGCTCAATGAAAATTCACTTATTGAGCATAAGGTATGTGTAACTGCTCAGCATAGACAGATGCTTGATCAAGTATTAGATATATTTAGTATTGTACCAGACTATGATTTGAATATCTTTAAACCTGGACAAACTCTTACACAGATTACTTCTAGAGCACTTGAAGGACTTGAAGAGGTTGTAAAAGACTTTATGCCTGATGTGCTTCTTGTTCAAGGAGATACTACTACAGTTTTTGCAGGAGCTTTGGCAGGTTTTTATCATAAGGTAAAGATTGGACACGTAGAAGCTGGCTTAAGAAGCCACGATATGTATTCTCCTTATCCAGAGGAGGCTAATAGAAAGCTTACTGGAGTTATAACTGATTTTCATTTTGCTCCTACAGAGGAGAGCAGACAAAATCTTTTAAGAGAGGGTTATGATGACAATAAGATTTTCATAACTGGAAATACTGCCATAGATGCACTTTTACAAGTAGTATCTGATGACTATATATTTGAAGACGAGTTATTAAATAAATTAGATTATAAAAATAAGAAGATTATTGCTATGACTGCCCATAGACGAGAGAACATTGGAAAGCCTATGGAAGACATTTTTAATGCAATAAATGATTTGGTAAACAAAAATAAAGATGTTGAAGTTGTATTCCCTATACATTTAAATCCTAAGGTTAGAGAGATAGCAAATAAAATACTAGGTAGAAATGAAAGAGTACATATAATTGAACCTCTTGATTACTTACCTTTTGCAAATCTACAAGCGAGGTGTTATCTAATAGTTACAGACTCTGGAGGAATACAAGAAGAAGCACCTACACTAGGTAAGCCTGTCCTAGTAGTTAGAAAAGAAACAGAAAGACCTGAGGGAATAAAGGCAGGAACAGCAAGACTTATTGGAGTAGAATACGAAAATGTATTTAATCAAATAGATTTACTCCTAAATAACAAAGAAGAATATAATAAAATGGCCAATGCTGTAAATCCATATGGAGATGGGCATGCAGCAGAAAGAATAGTAGAAACGATAGTGAAACAATTGAGAATTGAGAATTGAGAATTATTAAAACAAGAATTGTCATCCTATGGTATCTGAGCGTGAGCGAAGGATCTGGTTTAACAATAGTGTAACAATAGTGTAACAATAGTGTAACGATGGTTTAGGTATTCATATGGATAGAGAGACTGAGGTTTCAACTTGGTCTCTTTTTTTATTCTTTAATTCCTAATTTTAATTCCTAATCCTTAATTAATTCTCCATTCTCCATTAATGTTTGCAGGATTTTCCCTAATCAATATAGAATAATAAAAAAAGTAAAAAATGTAAAATTGAAGAGGTAGAGGGTGATAATATGAAACTCACAGAGACTTTTCAAAATATTGGAGAGGATTTGACTAGGCTAATAGATAGCGTAGTCGAATCTGTATTCAGTGGCATAATAATAACCGATACAAAAGGATTAATTTTATATTCAAATAGTAGTAGTGAAAAAATACTAGGAATGAAAAAAGAAGAAGTTAATAACAAGGCGTTTGCTGCTATTATTGCAGATAAAGGAGTAAACAAAGCATTACTAAATCCCAACTTTACAATAGAGAGGAATGCCATATTTAAAGGTAGAGACATAACAATTAGAATTTCACCTTTCTTTAAAGACAATAATCATATATTTAACTTAATTATATTAAAAAATGTTTTTTATGATACTACTGATCAACAATTTGAATTAACAAAGCTTGAGCAAAGCTTAGATGTCATGAAGGATGTACTAGACCATGAGTACCAGGGGATGGTGCTGGTAGATGCCGAAGGAAACATAGTTAAATTCAACTACGAAAAACTACTAGGCATAAAAGAAAAGGATGTAATAGGAAAACATGTAGATGAGGTTATAGATAATACAAGACTCCATATAGTTATAAAGACAGGGAAAAAAGAAGTTAATGATATACAGAAGATACAGGGAAAAGACATGATTGCAAATCGTATACCTATAGTAAAGGATGGGAAAGTACTAGGTGCAATAGGAAGCGTGTTATTTAAAGACGTAAGAGAACTTAAATCTCTTGTCCATAGAATAGAAACATATGAAAAAAATGTTGATAAATACAAAGGCGAAATTAAAATGATGCACGAAGCTACTTATTCTTTTGACCATATAATAACTCAAAACAAAAGAATGGAGCATTTAAAGGAAGTGGCTAAAAGAGCAGCAGATAGCAATTCAACTGTACTCATAAAAGGAGAAAGTGGTACTGGAAAAGAATATTTTGCCCATGGTATTCATAAAGCCAGCTACAGAAGATATGGAGCCTTTGTACGAATAAACTGTGCAGCAATACCTAAAGAACTTTTAGAAGCAGAGCTCTTTGGATACGAGGAGGGTGCTTTTACAGGTGCTAAGAAAGAAGGAAAACTAGGTAAGTTAGAAATTGCTAACGGAGGTACTGTACTTCTTGATGAAATAGGAATAATGCCCCTTGAGATGCAGACAAAGCTTCTTAGAGTATTAGAAGAAAGGGAATTTGAAAGAATAGGAGGAACAGAAAGAATAGACTTAGACATAAGGGTAATAGCTTCTACAAATGAAGAACTAGAGGAGGCAATAGCTAAAGGAAAGTTCAGACAAGACTTATACTATCGTCTAAATGTAATAAGACTAAATATACCGCCATTAAGAGACAGACTAGATGATATTCCTCTACTTTCAGAACATATGGTAGAAGATCTATCTAATAAACTTGGCATACAACCAAAAAAAATATCCCAAGAGACTATGGAAATTTTCCAAAGCTACCAATGGCCCGGAAATGTAAGAGAGCTTAGAAATGTAATAGAATCAGCTTTAAACCTAGTAAAGGGTAATATCATCTGCCCAGAGCACTTACCTGATCATATGACATATAGGGTAAAGGAAGAAGTAGATTCTAGTGACGAAAACAAACTATTATTAAAAGACGTAGTAGCAAAAGCGGAGATAGAAGCTATTAGAGAAGCGTTGAAGGAATCTGATGGAAATAGAACAGAAGCAGCAAAAATACTTGGAATCCACAGAACAGCCCTATATAAAAAAATAGATGCATACGGGTTAGATATCAACGAATTATAAATACAATTAAGAAAACTGTCACCACGTGACGGACAGTATAATCTGACACGTATCCTATCACCCTAAGACGGACAGTATAAGCCTTACTTACGAAGGGTCTTGACTAAACATGTAGCTATTTTTCTACAATCACATTTTTGTGTAGAAAAATAGCTACATCTTTTTTTGCTCTGTCAAGCTCACATAACAGACATTTCCACAATATCCAGTCGAAATATTCTGAAAAATTGTAGAATAATTTCTACAATTTGATTAACCTATGCCTTCCTTAGCATGAAAACGTATTCCTCTCTAAAAAATATTAACGTTGAAAGCAAGCCATTTGTCATCGATTATAATTCAGATTTTGATTTTGGCACAGAGATTGCTATATAAATTAGCATAACTAAAAAAGGAGGGTTTTTTAATGAGAGAAGTAGTAATAGTTGGTGCTGCTAGAACACCAATAGGAAGCTTTGGAGGCAGCTTAGCTTCTAAGTCTGCAATTGACTTAGGAGTAGTTGCAGCAAAGGAGGCTATCAAGAGAGCAGGCATAAAGCCTGA
>NZ_JAWRHZ010000042.1:0-83301 GCF_040308045.1 Proteiniborus sp. | reverse complement strand
CCTTAAAAAAACTGTCTAAATTAGTGGTTCTTTCCATAGTTAGTTGAATTTATAACTAATTAGTATTATAATATTTTAATAATAATTCGAGAAATGAGGCTTTGATATGGAAGAACTTATTAAACTATTAGATAAAAACCTTGGACCTATGTCAATATAGTAGACACATTTTCTCGAATAGATTTTATGCAACCCTCTTAAACTTATCTTCCCATTCTTGGGGAGTAATATAGCCTAGAGAGCTATGTATTCTTTCTCTGTTATACCAAGACTCTATATACTCAAATATTGCAAGTCTGGCAACTTCAAAATCAAAATATTTAACCAGGTTAACTTCCTCTTTCTTCAATACTGAGTGAAAGGATTCTATACAAGCATTATCGTAGGGGTTTCCCTTACCGCTAAAGGAGTGAATTAACTTGTGCCCTTTAACATATTCCGCAAATTCATAACTTGTATATTGACTTCCTAAATCACTATGAATAATTAGACCTTCAGAAGGTCTCTGAAGTTTATATGCATTATCTAATGCCTTTATAGCCAATGCGGTATCTATATTTTTAGACATAGAGTGTCCAACTATCTTCCTACTATTAAGATCCATAACAGAAGCAAGATAGCACCAACCATCTTTAATTGTATGAATATAGGTAATATCGGTTACCCATTTTTGATTGATTCCAGTTGTAGAGAAATCTCTATTTATTATATTTTCTCTGCTTTCAACTTTGCTTTTTGATGAATATGGTCTAAATTTCTTACATACTATTGATTTTATACCTAGCTTGTTCATAAGTCTTTGGGTTCTTTTAAGACTTATAAATACACCATTAGACCTTAATTTTTCATATATCTTAGGAGCTCCATATCTAGATTTACTAGCTTTTTATATATTCAGAATTTTATTTTCTAAACATCGATTTTCAATGCTCCTTTTACTTTCTTTTTTATTAAGATGCTTATAATATGAGCTTCTAGAAACTTTTAAAACTTTGCACATTAGTTTAATATCATGGATATGTTTATTGTCAGTAATGAACTTATATATTGAGCTTACTTCTTTGCAAATATGGCCATGGCTTTTTTTAATATTTCGTTCTCCTCTTCAATTCTAGCCATCTTCTTAAGCATGGCTTGATAATCAGCTTGTGTAATTGTTTTATTATTATCTACTGCAATGGGTTCAGCTTTCTTTACCCATGTTAATATTGTGGATTTAGGTAGGCCATATTCACTATTAAGCTCAGCAAGTGTTTTACCGGAATTGTAAAGCTCTACAATGGTGTTTTTATATTCTTCTGTATATCTTTTTGACATTCTAGACACTTCCTTCCTTTTCTATATTTTATAGTATTCGGAAAACCGTGTCTACAATATTATACTAACATCAATCTTCTAAAACATATTGAATTCATAAGAAAAAAACATATAAATTTTCAGTATACATCGTTTCAACTTAAAAAATATTCCTAAGGAAGGTTTACTTCGTACAATAAATGAGCCTTAGCGTGGGATTTGTCGGAAATGCTGGCGAGACCCCAATTATTACTTTCTGTGTATTCTTAATTTCAAACTTTCTCGTTTTAGATCTCATTGGGATATTTCTATTGATAAATTAATCATTACTAAAGTGAAGATGCTATTAACTTACCTATGTTCTTACTTGTTATTTCTACATTTTCCCCTCCATTCTTAAGCGCCTCATCTAGTGTCCCTACATTGCTGAGAATATTAAATATTGCCGTCACACCATGTTTATATAGTATCTCATATCCTTGTCCAATTCTGCCAGTAAGTAATATAACTGGAATATTATATTTTTGCGCAATTAAGGCTATTCCAAAAGGAGTCTTCCCCAAAATAGTTTGTGCATCCACACTACCTTCTCCAGTGAAAACATAATCTGCTTCTTTCACATGAGATTCCAGCTTAGTATGTTTAATAATTAGTTCTATACCCTTGACTAATTTTACATTTAGAAATGCTAAAAGACCCGCACCCATTCCCCCCGCTGCCCCTGCTCCAGGAATTTTATCTATGTCTTTACCTATTTGTTGTTTTATCATTTTAGCATAATGTTTCAGATTATTATCTAGTTGTTTTATCATTTCTGGAGTTGCCCCCTTTTGAAGGCCAAATATATATGACGCTCCTTCCTTACCTGTAAGAGGGTTTGTTACGTCACATGCAACTTCTATTTTTACATTTATCAACCTAGGATCTAAATGACTTGTGTCAATTTTATGAATACGATTTAAGTTACCTCCACCTTTTCCGATCTCTTCACCATTTTCGGCTAAAAACTTAACACCTAAAGCTTGCAACATTCCTACTCCACCATCATTTGTCGCACTTCCGCCAATTCCAATTATTATATGCTCTACACCTTTATTCAATGCAAACTTAATAAGTTCACCAGTACCATAAGTAGTGGTGATAAGTGGATTTCTCTCACTTTCTGAAATTAATTGAATGCCACTTGCGGCAGCCATTTCTATTACAGCAGTTTCCCCATCCCCTAAAATCCCTATAAATGATTCAATATGACGTCCTGTTGGCCCAATAACAGATGTATTATATATTTTCCCTGAAGTTGATTCTACCAAAGATTGAACAGTGCCTTCTCCTCCATCTGCCATTGGAATTTTTACATATTCAGCTCTCGGGAAAACACTTTTTAAACCTATCTCCATTGCCTCAGCAACCATTTTTGCTGTCATGCTTTCTTTAAAAGAATCAGGAGCTAACACAAACTTCATTTTTTCACGTCCTTCAATATTATTGAATAAAATATTTAAGAGTCTAAATACTTTAAATTAAAAAACTTATGAATCTATATAATTAATTTTATTTAGCTAAAAAATATGAGCCTAAGAACATAGCTCATTTTGTTATTTTTTATTTGGATTGTAATATAATCTAGTTGGTCTCCCTACCCCGCCATACTCAAGTAATAGTTCAAGTACACCTGTATCCACTAAATATTCAAGATATTTTCTTGTAGTAATTCTTGATAGTCCGAGTAATTTAGCCATATTGCTACTAGACATAGGCTTGTCGCTCTCATCGATTGCATCTTTTATTTTATTTAATGTAATCTTATCAAGGCCTTTAGGTAATTCTTCATCTTTACTACTTGATAATTCATCACCAGTAACTTGCATTAAATTTTTCATTTGATCTATTTCGCTTTGCGTAAATGATGTAATATCTTTTATTGTATTCATTTTTGATATAAACACTTCTAATGCTTGCTTAAATCGTGCAAAATTATATGGTTTAATAATATAATCTATTACACCTAGTCTCAAAGCTTCAGTAACAGTTTCGGCATCTTGCGCAGCAGTAATCATAATAACTTCTGAATTAGTCTGAGAATTTCTAATTTCTCTAAGAAGATCTAATCCGCTTTGTTCTGGCATAAAAACATCTAAAAGAATTAAGTCTGGCTCCATCTCAACAATTTTAGCAACAGCTTCTTTCCCTTTTTTAGAAGTTTCTATAACCTTAAAATCAGGTAGTTTTTCAACAAACCTTTTATTGATGCTAAGTACCATTGGGTCATCTTCAACTATGAATACTTTATACAAAATATGTACCCCCTCTTTCCAATGATAATGTCATATACTGTACTGAAAATTACATTAAAATATATACCAACTTTCCCCAGTAAGCATGTTCTCCATCTATAGATTATTATCCTTAATTCTTTAGCGCTTGGCTTATACTCTCATCATAATATATAATGATATTCTTTTATTTCCACTTTCAACTCATACTTTTGGTATATTTATTTTTGCAATAGTACCTCCTCCCTCTTTAATATTATCTATAATGAATGTCCCTCTATTTATGTCTTTTACTTGGTTATTTATAAGATATAAGCCATATCCCCTATTTCCTTCTTTAGAAGACACCCCTTTCTCAAATATTTTTTCTCTATCAAGACACAAGCCAGGGCCATTATCTTCTACAGTTATTATTAGCTCACTTTCTAAATCTTGAATAGTAACAAGAATTACCCCATCTGTGGATTTATCAGTAGATTTAATTGCATCTATAGAGTTGTTTATTAAGTTACCTAAAACCAAAACCATTGCATCTGAAGAAAAATTTGCTGGCAATGTTGAAAGCTTTGATTCTCTATTTAATATTAATTTTATTCCTAACTCCTCTGCTTCTCTAATTTTACCTAAAAGAAACCCTACAGTTACGGGATCCTTTATTCTGTCACTCAAGAAAGTTATGATATCTTGTTGTTTTAATGCCATATTTGAAATCATATTTTTTGCTTCCTCATATTCTTCTAACTCTAATAATCCATATATACTTTGAAGCTTATTCATAAACTCGTGTGTTTTTGCTCTTAACCCATGGACATGTTCCTTGACACCAGTTAACTCTTCAGCTAACTTTTGTACTTCTCCTTTTTCAGTAAAAGTCGCAACTACACCTACTATTTCATCATCTATTTTTACAACCTTTCTATTTGTTATAACTACTATATCGTTAATAATTTGATGTTGATTATATTCATTTGCTCCTGTCTGTCTTACTATTTGCATTCTGGAAGTAGGTATAGCATCTACAACTTTCATTCCTACTACATCGTTTGTTAATCCTAGTAACTTCTGAGCAGTTTCACTTATGAGGGCAATTCTATCATCTTTGTCAGTGAAAATAATGCCTTCTTTTACGGAGTTTAATATTGTATCTCTTTGGTTTAATAGAGTTACTATATCTATTGGTTCCATGCCATGCATTATTTTTTTAATACTATTTGCAAGAAATATTGCCCCCGGAATTCCTACAAGAAATCCGAAAATCATGGTATAAATAATTATATTTTGATTTTCCCTTAACAAGTAATCTATATTATCTTTAAACATACCTACCGAAACTACTCCAATTTGCATGTTATTATCATCATATATGGGGCTAAAACCCCTAATAGACGGTCCAGATACACCAACAGCTTCGGAAAAATAATACTTACCATTAAGAGCATCGTATTCATCTTCACCAGTAAAGTGTAGACCTATAAGTTTAGTGTTTGGATGAGATAATCTGATACCATGCATGTCCATAAAAACTACAAATGATGCTATTCTTCTGTTCCGTAATGATTCTGCTAATGGCTGTAATATATCTATAGGATCATCACTTTTATAAGCTTCCTTAACAACATCCAAAGTAGATATAAACTTGGAAAGTTCAAGAGCCCTCTGTCCTAAATCATATTTAGCATTATCATATATTAGATTTCGAGTTGCTATACCCATGGTTAATAATGAAATCATAGTAACTACAATTACTAATGAGCCAATTCTATTTTCTAAGGAAGAATTTTTAAAAAATGAAATCATATTTCCACCCCATCAAATTGTTGAAGAATAATTATATTATATCATAAATAATCAGAATATTTAAAAATCACACCTGTAAAAATTAATTACTAACAGTAATAATGTCCTGCACATGTTTAAACCGCAGGACATTATTAGTAAATGGTTATACTTCTAAAGCAACTTTTTTCTTATCTCTGTATTTCTTGTAAAATGGACTTAGTATCCCTATGACAGCCATTAATAATAGAACAAGGCTTATTGGTCTAGTAAAGAAAATCGCAGGACTTCCGTTAGATAATACTAATGAGCGCCTTAATTCTTGTTCTGCTAGACCTCCCAATACTATACCTAGTATTATTGGTGAAGTTGGAAACTTAACTTTTTCCATAAAATATCCAAGTACTCCAAATATGAGCATTACCCATACATCAAGCATACTATTCCTAACAGCATATGTTCCTATTGTGCATAATGAACCTATTACAGTGCCCATCACTGAATAAGGAATATTAAGTATCTTTGCGAAGAAAGATATAAATGGCTTAGCAAACAGAAGTATAAAAATGTTTACTAAAAGCAAACCTAAGAATATAGTATAGATTAATTGTGGCTGTTGCTTCACCAAAAGTGGTCCAGGCTGAAGACCGTGAAGTATAAAAGCTCCTAATATAACTGCTGTAGTGGCACTTCCAGGAATTCCCAACGCAACTAAAGGTACCATGGCTCCATTTGCAGCAGCATTATTTGCTGATTCTGGTGCAGCTATGCCTTCTGGTATTCCTGTACCAAACTTTTCTGGATGTTTAGATGATCTTACAGCTTCGCTATAACCTAATAATGAAGCTGTAGTAGCACCAACACCAGGCAACACACCTATAAATGTTCCTAGCAGAGATGCCTTTATAATGGTTCCCTTGATCTTCAAAATATCTTTTAGCCCTGGATATTTTGTTTTAACCTTTTTAACTTCCTTCTTTACCTCTTTATCTTGGAATTTCCTAATTATTTCAGAAATAGCAAACAGCCCCATCAATACCGGTATAAAATCTATTCCAGACATAAGTTTTGAACTTCCGAAAGTATATCTTTCTATACCAGTAATTGGATCAATCCCTATAACAGCTAATAGTAAACCAAAAGACACTCCAATAAAACCTTTTGCTACACTATTTCCACTTAAAGATGAAACAACGCTTAAACCCATAACTGCTAAAGCAAAATATTCTGGCGAACCAAATTCTAAAGCAAATTCAGCTAAAAGTGGAGCACCAAATAATAATATTAATCCACCTATTAATCCACCTATTGCAGAGCTCATTACAGAATATCCTAATGCCTCTCCTGCTTTTCCTTTTTGTGCCATTGGATATCCATCTAAAGTTGTAGCAACTGCTTCTGGTGCACCAGGAGTTCTGAACAAAATTGCACTGATTGAGCCAGAAAATACTGCCGAAGCATATATTGTAGTCAATAATACGAAAGCAACATCTGATTGCATACCATATGTTATTGGTAGCAAAACTACTACTAACATAAGACCGCTTATTCCTGGAGTAGCACCTCCAAGAAAACCAAGAAGTGTACCTCCTATTAGTGCTATCAAGTTTAAAGGCTTAATAATATTTGATAGCCCTAATAAAATTCCGTTTAGCATAACTTCCCCTCCCTTGATAAAAGCTAGTAAATCATTCTAGATATAGAATTAAAAACCGCAACTCCTCTTGGCAAAGGTATGTCCAATAATATAGGAAAAACTATTACTACTATAGCTGTTAATAATAATGATAAGGGTATTAATTTTTTAACATTTCTAAAGCCCATCATGAACATATTTGCTAGAAAAAAAAGTAGAGTAGATATAGCAAATCCAATATAAGGAATAAGAAATACATAAAGAACTAATAAACCAAAACCAATCTTAAAGTTTTGAGGATAAGCAGGTTTTTCCACTTCCTTATTCTCCTCAATTTCTCCTGTGTTTTCCTTTTCACACCTATTAGATTTAATAAATAAAAACGCAGACAAGATCAAAATTAGCAGAGACAAGGCAACTGGCCAAGCTCGTGGTCCTAAAGAAGCGGTTGCTTTTGAACCACTTATCGTAAATGAAAATACGAAAAAAAATAGTCCTACTACAAAGCATATAATGCTTAAAATTTTCTCTTTATTCAATTCATATCACCCCTTAATATTATAATATAGGGGCTTAGCCCCTATATTATTATTGAATTTCTTCTAATACTTTCTTATACATTTCAATTGATTCTTCCAATTGTTTCTTGAAATCTTCTGAACCTAACCAACCATCTCTAAGATGTAAGTAGCTATCTTTTTCATACTTTTTATAGGATTCTGAGCTTTTTGCTTCAAGAAATGTTTGCTCTAGTTTTCTTACTATTTCTTCTGGTGTACCTGCAGGCACCAAAATCCCTCTTGATTGGCCTTCCGTTACATTCCATCCCATGTCAGGAGCAATTGGTAAGTCTGGAAATTCTTCTATTTTATTTTCTGCAAATGCAAGTACTGGAGTAATTCTTCCTTCTTGTATTAAACCAATTGTAGGTCCAAGCTCTTCAAACATGGCATCAATATGTCCACCAAGTAATGCCGTATGCATTTGACCTGCACTTTCGTATGGAACATAGTTAAACTCAACTCCAGCTTCATTTTCCCACATTGATACAATTATATCGTCAAAACCCAATGCACCTGTTCCACCTAATTTAATGTCTCCAGGATTAGCCTTTGCTGCTTCTATTAACTTCTCTAAGGTATTATACTTACCTCCTGATAAGGTTTGTATTGTACCGATATCATTTTGAATTCTACATACGGGTATATATTTACTCAAATCATGAGGAGTTTTGCCTAAAGCAACATTAAGAGGATAATTAGAAGATATTGCCCAAAGAGTATATCCATCTGGCTTTGCCTTTGACACTAAATCTCCTGCTATAGCTCCTGAAGCACCTTCTTGGTTTACTATAACAATATTAGTTTTTAAAATATCTCCTGCAGGCTTCATAATTGATCTAGCAAAAGTATCTGTTCCTCCGCCGGCGCCCCATCCAACTAATGCTTCAATGTTACCTTTCGGATAATCTATGTCGCTACTTGCTGCCTTCTGACCAGAACATGCAGATAAAGTTAATACTGATATTAAAACTATTACCAATATAACTCCTCTCTTGTTAATGAATTTTGACATTTTAATTCCCCCTTTTTATTAAATGCTAATAGTCAGTTGTAGAATTTCTAAAACTGTTGGAAAAACTACATTTTTTATTTTTCAAAAAGGATCCCCAATTAATAAAGAATGTATATTTACTAGAAATGATTAATGAGAAGAGAAACCTTTTTAGAAACAATTTATAAACAAATCCATTCTAAAGATTAAAGATTTCTGTGATAATTTGAACAATTTTTAGAATTTTTTATCGGCATGACTTTTTTTACATAATATCATAGATTTCCCTATTATTGATATTTTAGCTCTTAAAGTAGTTTAATTAACTTATGTAATTACAAAAGATAATTTTGTAATTAGTATCATTGTTATTAAATAAGTCGTTTTTTTACTTTTTTCTGTAATTTCGGATGATTGTTCTGAATATTCATGAATTACTTTATTTTCTTATATTACTCTATTTTCTTTACATAAACATGCCTAGATTTATATGTAAAATTAAAATAACGCTAAATATAAGGAGGTCTAGGTATGTATATTGATCAAGAAAAGTGTGTTGCGTGTAAGTCTTGTATTCCATATTGTCCTATGAAAGCTATAGAAGACAATAAGGAAAAAGGTATCGTTGAAATTAATTATGATGAGTGCGTGGAGTGTGGTGTTTGTAAGTATTCAGATGTTTGTCCAACAGACGCTTTAACTCAACAAGAAATGGAATATCCTAGAATTTTGAGAAGTCAATTTTCTAATCCTCTTGTACCTCACCCAGGAACAGGAGTACCAGGAAGAGGCACTGAGGAAATGAAAACAAACGATGTAACCGGTAGATTTAAAAGAGGAATGGCTGGAGTAGCTATAGAAATGGGAAGACCAGGTACTGGCACTAGATTATATGATGTAGAAAAAGTTGCTATGGCTATTGCTAAAGAAGAGGTTCATTTTGAGCCTTATAATCCTGTAACTCAATTAATGATTGATACAAAGACCGGTAAAATGAAAGATGAAGTACTTAACGAAAAAGCATTATCAGCAATTATTGAATTTGACATACCTCAGAGCAAAGTTGTCCCAGTATTAAAAAGACTAAAAACAGTTATCCCTGAAATAGATACTGTATTCAGTTTAGATTTAGCCTGTAGGCTTGATAAGGATGGTTCAAACCCTGTTTTAAAATTAGCAAAAGAAGCTGGTTTTAAAGTATCTATAAATGGAAAAACAAATGTAGGTCTAGGGAAACCCCTAGCAAAGGAGGAATAATAAATGACACATACATTACATAGAAGTGGAACTTATGAAAGTCTATCAGATGATTATGTATTATTTGCAATTGCAGCACAAACTGTAAATGCAAAGGGTATTGCTCCTCAATTCAAGAAGTTTGCCGACATAGTATTAAAGTATGACCCTATTAATTTTGGAGATATGAAAACTGGGAACGTATACGGAGTAGGGTTAGAAGAAATACAGAAAGGATATAAAGACAACTCAATAGTTCATGCAGTATTTAAAGATCAAAAAACATTAATAAAAGCGTTAGAAGAAGTTAAAGATGCAAATTTAGATTTATCAATTGTTCTATCGGGTATCATTGAGCACACTAATGAGTGCTGTTGCAAAAATGACATAACTCCTCATACAATTGAACATTCATTAGGTATACACGGAAAACTTGAATATTTACCAGAAGAAGAAGTAATTGAGGTAAGTACAATGTGTGGACATGGAATGGTTGCTTTTTCATTAATAGAAGATTTATCTGAAAAAGTTGCTAAAGGAAAAATTACAGCTGAAAAAGCTGCTGAAAAATTAGCTAAGCAATGTCATTGCGGTATATTTAACACAAGTCGTGCAGAAAGACTAATTGCCTCAATTGCGGAAAGTTTAAAAGGATAATTTAGTGCTTAAGTAAATGAGAATTAACTAAAGTTCAATTTTAATATTCTTCTTTATGAAAAAAACAATCTCTAAAAAGGAGGGATTGGTTGAAAACAAGAGCAATTCTATTAAAAAATCATGGAGAACTTATTTTAACTGAAAGAAATTTAGTTGTTGGAGATACAGATGTCCTTGTAAAAACAGAATATGCATCTATTTGTGGCACAGATAAAAACATATACTTGGGGAATGTCTCACAAGAACATTATACAATGGAAATGCATGGCAAAGGAAATCCATTATACAATAATAGAGAAGTACCTAAGCTCCCTTTTTGGATAGGACACGAAGGCGGTGGTATTGTAATAGAAACAGGAAAATATGTTCATGAGTTCAAGCCTGGCGATAAAGTTATGTCCTTCGGTTGGTCTGGAACTTATGCAGATTATTTCGTGTCTCCTGCTAGAAATTTAGAAAAAGTCCCAGAAGGATTAGATATAAAAATTGCTTCTTTAGGTGAACCTGCTGGGTGTGCAATGTTTTCAGCACTTAATTCAGGTGTAAACCTAGGTGATACGGCTGTTGTCATTGGCACTGGATTTGCTGGATTGATAATTATCCAAGGATTGAAAAAGAAAGGTGCATATAAAGTAATTGCTGTTGATAAGTCTGATCAAAAATTAAAGGTTGCACAAGAAATGGGTGCCGATGTAATAATAAATGTTGACAAGGAAGAAGTAATACTTAGGATTTTGAATGAAACAAATATGAAAGGTGCTGATTTAGTAGTTGAAGCTGCAGGAACAGAAGAATCCTTTAATACTGCTACTTCAATATTGAAACATAATGGCATCTTTGTACTTTATAGTTATATTACTAAACCTATAACTGTAAATATAGGAAGATGGCATGATGATGCTTTCGAAATAAAGACTACTTGCTTAGTACATCATACAGAAAACGAAAGGCAAATTTGGGCTCAATGGGCTCTTAGGCCAATAGTTCTTGGGCAAATTAATATTGATAAATTAATAACCCACGAATTTAAACTTAATGAAGTTCAAAAAGCATTTGAAGTAGTATGTAATGATCCAGATGCTATTAAAGTAATGCTGAAGCCGTAAAAAAATAGAACCATAATTAATCAGCCTGATTAATTATGGTTTTGTTTAATATCAGCTATTTTGCTTCCTTCTCAATAGTTCTAATTAAATAATCAAGAAACTCTTCTCTCAAGTCTTCCCTTCTAAGTGCATACTCTACAGTCGCCTCTAAGAACCCTTGCTTATCTCCAACATCATATCTTCTGCCTTCAAAATTATATGCATACATAGCTTCTCTTTGAGCCAGTTCTTTTAAAGCATCTGTTAGTTGAATCTCTCCACCTTTGCCAGGTTTAGTATGCTCTAGGATTTCGAATATTGCAGGATTTATAATATATCTTCCTAAAATTGCAATATTTGAAGGAGCATTTTCCACATCAGGCTTCTCTACCAATCCTTTTACCTTATATACTCTATCCTCTATAAATTTGCCATCTACTATACCGTACTTACTTACATCTTCTCTAGCTACTTCCTGTACACCTAAAATAGTTGTTTTATATTCATCATAAGCTTCAATCATTTGCTTTAAGCATGGCTTATCTGCATAGACAATATCATCTCCTAATAATACAGCAAACGGTTCATTACCTATAAAGCTCTTGGCACAATGAATAGCATGACCTAGTCCAAGTGGTTCCTTTTGCCTTATATAATGTATATTTACCATATCAGAGATTTTTCTTACTTCTTCTAACAAATCTGTTTTACCCTTTTTCTCCAGTTCAAGCTCTAATTCTACAGACTTATCAAAATGGTCCTCTATACTTTTTTTATTTCTACCTGTTATAATCAATATTTCCTCAACACCAGATTCTACAGCCTCCTCAATAATATATTGCAGAGTTGGCTTATCTACAATTGGCAGCATTTCCTTTGGTTGCGCTTTAGTTGCAGGTAAAAACCTAGTTCCCAGTCCTGCTGCTGGGATAATTGCTTTACGTACCTTCATAGTAATCCTTTCCCCTTTCTAATATCTACTTGAATTTATATTTTTTATCTTTACCTTTACTCTGCCCTCTTAAATAAAAATACCTTCTGGTCTTATTTTACCAAAAGGTATTGAAGTTCTCAACAAGTTAAGTTATTACAATCTCTCATTTGAATAAACTAAGCTTTAATTGCCTATAATAATGATAAACAGTATAGGAGGGATGTTTATGGAGAAGAAAAATAACCTTGACCAAGTACCTTTAGGTAATATCAATAATAACGAGTTAAACCAAATACAGAAACTTGAACAGCAGCTAGGTGAAAAATACTATCTAATAGCATTCGAAAAAGCTAGTAAATAGGAAATAGAGATTCTATTATAAATATTTTGGTGGGTATTCAATTGAATACCCACCAAAACTATTGACATATAGCTTATTTGCTTACAGAGACCTCTTCTACACATACTCCACTAGAGCTTTTGTTAGTAAGTCCTGTATTATTTCTAATATATGTAGGTACTATTTGTTGAACATAGTCTCTAAGAGCTGCGCAATCACTGCCATCTATTATTTCTTTTAAAGTATCTATAGACTTTAACATTAGCTTATAGTCTGTAAATACTGGCTTCCCGATAAATATCTTTTCATGTGCAGTAGAACGCATACCCTCTTCATCAAGCAAAAGTTCTTCAAAAAGCTTTTCTCCTTGCCTCAGACCTGTAAATACTATAGGAATATCCTCATCAGGTTCAAATCCTGAAAGCCTTATTAAATCCCTTGCTAAATCTATAATCTTTACGGGTTCCCCCATATCAAGTACAAATATCTCTCCACCCTTTGCCATTGCTCCAGCTTGTATAACTAATTGAGCAGCTTCTGGTATAGTCATAAAGTACCTAATGATTTCTGGATGAGTTACTGTAACAGGTCCACCTTCCATTATTTGCTTTTTGAATAGTGGAATAACACTTCCATTGCTTCCCAGTACATTTCCAAATCTAACAGCTACAAACTCAGTCTCACTTTTCTTGTCTATAGACTGTATTATCATTTCACAAATCCTTTTAGATGCTCCCATAATATTTGTAGGATTTACAGCCTTATCTGTAGATATCATTACAAATCGCTTTACTCCATATGTATCTGCTGCTTGTGCTAGGTTTAATGTGCCAAAAACATTGTTCTTAATTGCTTCCTTAGGATTATCTTCCATTAAAGGTACATGTTTATGTGCTGCTGCATGGAATATAACATCTGGTCTAATTTCCTTCATAACTTCATCAATACGTTTTTTATCTCTTACAGAAGCTATATAAACTTTAAGATTTAAATCTTTATATTTTCTTTTTAACTCATTTTGCAAATCATAAGCATTGTTTTCATATATGTCTAAAACACAGAGCTCGTTAGGCTTAAACTTTGCAATTTGTCTACAAAGTTCTGAGCCAATAGAACCTCCTCCTCCAGTAACAAGGATTCTTTTATCTTTTAAATAACCACTAATTTCATCAATATTGAGCTTAACCTCATCTCTACCTAAAAGGTCCTCTATCTGAACATCTCTTATTTCTTTAATACTGACCTTGCCGTCTATAAGCTCATACATTCCAGGTAGTATTTTTAGCTTGCACCTTGTTTTTTTGCATTCAGTTACAATATTTCTTATCTCACTTTTACCAGCAGAAGGTATGGCAATAATTATTTCATCAATATCCATTTTATTTGCAACAGTAACTATGTCTACTCTCTGCCCCATTACAGGAACACCATTTATTCTTTGACCTTTCTTCAGCAAATCATCATCTATTATAGCAACAGGCTTGCTGTTAAGTTGAGTATGGTTTTTAAGCTCCCGTATAACCATAGCACCTGCATCTCCAGCTCCTATTATCATGATATGCTTGAAGTCTTTTCTACTACTAAGTCTACTGCCACTAATTCTTCTAAGTGCCCTATAGCTAAACCTAATTCCACCTAATAAAATCATGTCTAGCATAGTAGTTATGGCATATATACTTCTAGGAAGAAATGTCTGCCTAGCGAATAAAAGACTAATTACCCCAGCATTAGCTACAATAGATGCTACTACAACATTTAACAATTCATCTATACTAGCATATCTCCATAAGCTTTTATATAACTTGAAATAGTGAAATACTACTATCTTTAATAAAGTAATAATCAGTGCGTTATCTATGTACGTATTTAGATACTTTACTTCAATATTCCCATCAAATCTTAAATATAGTGCTAAATAGTATGCAAGATTGATTAAAATAATATCCATAATAACCAAGAAAAATACTTTAGCTTTCTTTTGCATAAAAAGGCCCCCTTTTGAAAAATACCTTCTAGCTTCAAATGGCTAGAAGGCATACAGTAATGAGTCATATAACTATCATTATTCTCTAAAAATAAATACTTCCTCTAAATCTATATACCCATCATCATTTCCATTGTGTTGAAATCTCAAATACTGGGTTCCCGGTTCAATATCAGAATCAGTTTTAAAGCTTAATTCATATACAGCCCAACTTTCACCAAGTGCTACATGCCCCAAATCACCTTGAATTTTCTTTTCTGCCTTATTATCATATACAAAAAATCTAAATGTATTTTCTTTTACATTACCTCTGGCCTTAAACATAACCTTATACTCAGTATCAGGCTCTAATTTTAGACCGTATGGATATACTAAGCCATATTTGCTTCCGTCATTAGTTATTCTAATAAAGCTGCTATCAGATTCTTCCACAACTTCGTATTTGATGTTTCCACCTTCAGCATTCGATTTTGCTAGTTTATCAATTTCTCCATCATTATTTATATCTAAGTCAAAATAATAAGCAAATTCAAGAGCAGAATTCTCATCTATGGCATATTCCATGTTGTTCAGATTCTCATAGTTAAATTGTAAAAATCCTAATTTATACAACAAATCTTCGTTATACTTAAATGGTCTCAGCGCCTTAGAATTGATGTCCTTAATTTGTTGCTTTACACTGTAACCCTTTTCTAATACTTCTTTGGCTTTATCCATATGCCCTTGATCAACATAGTGGTAAAATGCAGTTAAATACGCATCGCTTTTTTGGACATAGTTTTCTACTCTCATAGGCTGAATATCTATTGATTTCTCCACTAGTTCAAATGCTTTATCTACCTGGCCTATACTCATAAAAAACGAGCTTCCTATTGCATTTAATCTTGAGTTATAACTAGCTAAGTTAAGACCTTTATCCACTGATTCCACAGCTTTAACTAGATATTCACTAGTACCAGTCCCCTGGTACATTGCTTTATAAAACGCTCCTAAGTCCATCTTATATTCAGGCATAAATGGGTCAAACTTTGATGCTTTTTCAAAATATTTAAGGGCTTCATTAATATTTTGACTTTCATTTGCAGTTAATCCCTTTTCCTTATATAAATCACCTAATATAAGAGATGATGAACATATAATCACTAGTATTAAGAAAATAGAAAATCCAACGTTCATATAAGTATACTTAGATTTAAGATTTTTGATTTTTGGTTTATTAGGTGCTACCTCTTTATTTGATACAATTAACGCACTACTAGCCAGTAGACCTATAAACGCCCATAATATATTTGTCAAAGAAACTAGTGACAAATCAAAGTCCATAAATGCATGTCCAAGTATGCCTATTACCGCAGTAAATATTACAGAAATAAATATTTTATTACTTTCCGATTCAGTAGCTCTGTATGATTTAAACAGTTTATACATTAGAACCAATATTGCAGCAACAAATAATCCTAATCCAACTATACCAACTTCTATCCACATTTGCAGGAAGTAGTTATGTGCCTGGGTAGTCCAGTATAAATATGATTGGTACATCTGATATAATGTCAGCCAACCACCGCCACCAGCTCCTAATATAGGATAGTCCTTAATTACCTTAAATGCATCCTTATAAAAAGCTATTCTAGCTTGAGAGCTATGCTCTTTTAAACTAATATTTTGAAACCTACTATAGATATTTTCTGGTATATATTTATATCTTAGTGGCACTTCTTTAACTAGCGTACCATCTTTTTCAAAAAGTGAAGCCTCTATATAAGTTATATCAGTACCTACATAGTAGTTGTCAAAGTAAATTCTAAGACTTTCTGTATTATCTAGAGTAGATAATGCAATACTTACCTCTCCTTGAAGCTCCTCTATTACCGTAGTGTTTATAACATCAACTTTTTCTTTGTCATCATCCAAGCCAACAGCACTTACTCTTATCCTACCAATATATGGTTTATCTTCTGTATTAGTTCCTGTAAATTTAATCCCTAGCTCGTATTCTTGGTTTGGAAGTATACCATCTATACTTCTTGTTATAACAGTCCACTTATCCTTGTCTGTATTGTTACTTAATGTAAGCTCTGTAGTAGTCTTGAATGCAAAAGCTACTCCTACTCCTAACAATATTAGTATAATCATAACGAAAGCGAAAAGCAGCTTCATAGACACTTGCTGAAGCTTATGCGATATTAATGAAACTATGTAGGTAATCAATGCTGAAACTACAATTAGTCCAATAACTATCATCCAAAGCTCTGTACTTCCTCCATTTGCTAGCCTGGAAGTAAATAAAAAAGCCAAAGGAATAGCTGTCACCACATTTATGGCTGTATAGACAATAAGCTCAAGTTTTCTTCTATTTGGAATAGTGAAGAATAAAAATATAAGTAATATAGGTAAAATCAGCCACATACCTCTTGAATATGTAAGTATAAAAGTAAAGAGCATTAGAGATGAACTTATTCCATATAATGCTTTAAGCTTCTTATTGTCTACTATAATAGTTAAACCTAGTATCAAAATAAACACTGCTGCCAAATATGAAGCTAATGTGTTTGGATATTGAAAAGTCGAGCTTATTCTATTACTCATAACTGCTCCATTATATTCCCATGTTCCAATTGCAGAGCCTATACCTACTAGTGCTATCCCTACAGCACTTAAAACTATAGTATTGAGTAAGTACTTTCGATGCTTTTCATCAGATATTAGGTCTCTAGCTAATATGTATATTGCAAAATAATTTCCATACTTTAAAGCTTCTATAATGGCAAGTCTTGTATTTACACCATATGCTACAGAAACAAAGTACATTAAAGTTAATCCTAGAACTAGCATGTCTATACTAGATTTAATAAGCTTATAGTTTTTATCTCTAGCCTTATATATTATCCAAATCAATGCCAAAGAAAAAGAAAATACTTGTGCAGGTAATAATTCTGTTTCAAAAAACAATCCTCTAAAATACGGGCCTATGAAAAGTAATAGGCATAGACCCCAAAACACTATATATTCAGTTGTAGAATTTGACTTTCTATTTATTGAAGCGGACTTTGCTGCCATAGAGTTACCCCCATCAATTACTAAGATTTCATGTTCATTGTTGAACTATGATTGAACACCTGATTTTTCCCAATATTCCTTAAAGAATGCAATAAATACTCCTACCATAAGACCTAGAACTCCTCCTATAGCTACATTAAGCATTTTTCTCGGTGCTACTGGTCTTATAGGTACAAGTGCTTGTGATACTATGTTTATAGTAGATTCTCCCATTTCTGTTGTTTCTGCAACCCTAGTTTCTTCGTATTTTTTCAAAAAAGCATCATAAGTTGCCTGTGCTATATCTACGTTTCTTTGTACTAAATTAAGTTGATGCTTCTTTTCTGCTAGTTCTGATTGAATGACTTCAATTTGTTCCTGGGTCTCATCTATCTTTGTCTGCATCATTTCTAATTCCTTGGAAGTCTCTGATACCATCATCTTGTATTCTGCTACTTTTGTTGATAGTTCAAGATAATTAATGTTTATTTCTTCATTTTCCATTTTAATCCCAGCAGTTTCAGCTGCTGACATATTGTTCTTTTCTGATACTATTCTACCTAAAAGCTGGTCTTCTGTTACAGATTTACTTGTTACAAGTATTTTAGGAGTATTTTTAAGCTCCTCTTCTGCTGCTGCTAATCCTGACTTTAGTTTGCTTAAATCAACTTCCTTTTCTACTACTCCTACCTTGTAATTACTTAACAGTGCAAGTTTAGCTTCTTGCTCACTTGCCAGTTCATCTACTCCTCTTGGCTGAGCCATTAGCTTTTTCAGCTCTAAAGAAGCTTCATCAAGCTTTTGCTTCTCTGACTCAATTTGAGTTTTAAGAAATTTTGATGATTTAGAAGCTTGCTCTTTAGATATATCTGTAACAAATTCTGTAAACCTCTTTGCAACTGTGTTTGCTATGTCTGCAGCTAAATTAGGGTCACTGTTTGCTACCTTTATTTCAATAAGATTAGTGTCTTTAATAGCTTCAAGACTTATCATATCTCTTAGTCCTACTCTTGATATTTCTTTTTCATCAAGATTTAATTCTTCTATTACTTGTAGTAATACTTTAGGACTCTTTATTTGCTCTTTATATGTTTGTATAGTCAATACTGGATATGTAGATATAGTATTGAGAATTGCCTCTACACTTTCTCCATTTTTGCTTACACTAGCTAACTTGTCTGTTGCAAAAGACGCCATAAGTACTGATTTTGCTTCATATGTAGGTTCTACTATATAAAAACTATATACTCCAGATATTAGCACGCAGATTGCTGTTATGATGGCAATTAACTTCCAGCCTTTTATTAAAGTTTCTATGAGTTCCCTTAGAGATATTTCTTCGTAGTCATATTGCTGTCTTATTTCTTGTTGCTGCATTTCTTAACCTCACTTTCTATTTTCATCTGCCGTATAGGCACTTCCATATCATTTATTATAGCACAAGTATTATTTTTTTTGTAAATTATTATGTTGCTTTTTATCATTCTCTTATTGCTTTAGACACGTCGAAAATTATCAAATTTGTGAACAAAATATCAAAAAAACAAAATTATTTAATAAGTATGCAGGATTGTCACTATTTATGTAGAAAATATAAGTATAGGGAAGAGAAAAAACTGTAGAAATGAAGGTGAACACCTTATATGATATTAGAAAAAAGAAAAATTAATATAATTTTTAAAGAACTTCTATTAGTTATGATACTATTTTTTGCAAACTCCTTATTTTTGAAGTTTATCGGTACTTATGAAGAGCAGATATATAGGATTCTAAGTATCCCAGAATTTCTAACAATACATATTGCCCTTGAGTTTTTTGGAATATTAATTTTCTTTATGACATATGTAATTACTTATTATACCTTCAATAAAAATAAAAGAATGAGGCTACTTATTTACAGCAGTACATTTTTTTTAACTGGTTTTGTAAGTTTCTTTCATACTATGAGTTACAAAGGGATGCCTAGCTTTTTTACAGAAAGTTCTGCTCCAAAGGCTACGATTTTTTGGATGATTAGTAGATTGATTCTGGCAATAGGCCTCTTTATTGCTGATATTATCCCAGTAGATAAAAAAACTAATTTAAAAAGAGAATATTTTCTAGCTGGAAATATTATAATCACTATAGCAATATTTTATATAGTTACATTCAAACAGAATTTGCTTCCTCCCATGTTTATTGATGGACAAGGCTTAACTCAACTTAAAATTTATATGGAATACTTTATAATGGCAATTTTCTGTATAACCATTATTTTTTCCATTAGAGACTATGCCAAAACTGGAGACAAGATAATTCGTACTTATTACATAGGCCTATGTTTTGCAATCTTTACTGACAGTGCGTTCACATTATATAAAAGTGTATACGATACTTATAACCTTTTAGGTCATATATTTAACATAGCTTTTGGTTTCTTTATTTTTCGTGCTATTTTTTCATATAACTTAGATCATCCATATAATGAGCTTGATAAAGCTAAAAAGAGAATCAAACGATATGCTGATAACTTAGAGGAAGTAGTTGGACGTAGAACTGCAGAGATACAAGCAGTTAATAAAAAGATAATGGAGGATTTGGAGTATGCAAAGACAATACAACAATCCTTACTTCCACAAAAATCCCTAAATATTTTTGATACTAAGTTCATATCAGAATATATTCCATGTGAAAAATTAAGTGGTGATTTCTATAATATTCATGCTTTAGATGAAGAAAATTTAGCCATGTATATTGCTGATGTTTCAGGTCACGGTGTATCAGCTGCAGTAATGACTGTATTTGCTGACAGAATAATAAAATCCACAAATGCTTTTCAGCCTAAAAGACATATTATATCTCCTTCAAAAAAATTAACAAGTTTGTATAATGAATTTAATAGGTCTGATTTTCCTAGTGAAATGCATATAGTAATTTTTGAGGCTGTATATAATATAAAAACTAATGTACTATCATATTGTTCAGGTGGAATGAATGTTGTGCCTATTCTAGTCAGGAAAAATGGTGATACAGAGTTTTTAGATAAAAGTGTTGGATTTCCTATATGTAAATTTGGCGAATTCTATAACCCAAAATATGAAAATGCCTATATCAACTTAAACAGTGGCGACAGAATTATTTTTTATACAGATGGATTAGTGGAATATTTCAAAGATAACACACTATTAAAAGAAGAAACTATTATTAGTATCATGAAAGAAAACAGATACAAGGATATAAGTATATTAAATGAAAGAATACTTCTAGAAATTAGAAAAAATACTAGAGCAGGTTATATACATGATGATGATATTACATATTTCATTTTGGAAGTATAGATATTTAGTATATTAGACAAATTATCCCCATAATAAAACCACCTTTTATTTTTATTTTTATAAAGGGTGGTTTTTTAGGTTGTCCTATTCTATATAAATCATCTTATTTATCTACTAATCCAAACATCAATGTACCTTTACAAGCCACTTCTCCGTCAACATAAGCTACTGCTTCTGCTTTGCCTATTCCTCTTCTCATGGATATAAGCTCTACTTCCATCTTTAGTGTATCTCCTGGTCTTACTTGTTTTTTAAATCTTATACTGTCTATACCTGCAAATACAGCTAATTTATCTTTATTTTCTTCTAAAGTCATGACTGCTACTGCTCCTACTTGTGCCATAGCCTCTACTATAAGTACTCCTGGCATTAGTGGATTGTTTGGGAAGTGTCCTTGAAAGAAAGGCTCATTTATAGTTACATTTTTTATGCCTATTGCTTTTTTCCCTTTTTCTAACTCTATTATTTTATCTACTAGAAGAAAAGGATATCTGTGGGGAATTATATTTTGGATTTCCATGTTATTTAACATTTTATTACCTCCATTTATAACGATTGTTTAACTATTGCTCAAATCCTTCGCTGGTTCTCAGATGGCAAAACTCGATTGTCGTTTGTGCTTTAAAGAGTTAATAAATAAATTATTAATGGTGCTGTTAATATATTTAGAAGTGTGGTGATAAATATTCCTTGGGATGCTAGTTTGGAGTCTGCATTGTATCTGGTTGCAAATATAGCTGTGTTTACTGCTGATGGCATACCACTAAGCACTACTAATATACCCCTAACTATATCAGGCACATTGAATATAGAAAATATAATTAGCATTGATATAGGTGCTAAAAGAAGCCTTATAGCCGCTAATACATAAAGCTTTTTATTAGACAGTACTTCTGCTATCTTTATATCAGCAAGCATGGAGCCAGCTACTAGCATTGCAAGAGGTGTTGTAGTATCTCCTATAAGCTTTAATGGTGTATAGACTATATTGGGTAGCTTTACTGGAGATATAAAAATCAATAAACCTATAAATACTGATATGAATCCAGGATTTATAAAATTCTTTAATCCAGAACTAGCTTTGTCTTTATCTGTATTGTGTGCTGTTATATATTTCACTCCTAATGTCCATGTAAGTAGATTAAACAAGAGATTATATATTGCTCCATAAAATATACCTATATCCCCGAACATAGCATTTAATACTGGAAAACCCATAAATCCTGTGTTTGGAAATACTATTAGAAAACTATATACACCTTTTTGAGAGTCACTAGGTTTAAATGCTTTATTAAACATAACTGCAACTATTATAACTATTCCATAAGAAATAACCCCAAATACTAAAGTTAATACAGAGTTTTTAAACATTTCTAATGAAAAGCTATAGTTCATAGCTGTTATCATCATAAATGGAAGTGTCACATTCAATATTAATCCAGATAAGTCTTTAGTCATTTGGTTGTTAATTATATTTTTCTTTTTTATTATAAATCCTATGAATATTAGAATAAATAAAATCATTGTTTGATTGAATACTGGTAAAAACGCCATTAATAACCTCCTAGTTAAAATTAAAATAAAGCTCCTTCACTAACGCTCAGATGACAGTATAAGTTAATTCCCTCTTTAGTCAGTATAACAATAAAAGAAGGCCTAAGCCTTCTTTATATAATAACATTTTTTTAATAGTGTCGCTACACTTTTATGGTTTGTGGTAGATTTTATTAGAGTTTTGCCATCCAGTGGTTTGTTTCTCAATAAGTGAAAAAGTTAATCACCTGGCACGAATTCCTCATTCTCCCCAGCCTTATAATACTCTTTATACCAATGCACAAACTTCTCCAATCCTTCTTCAATGCTTGTTCTCGGTTTAAAATCTATGTCTTTTTCTAAATCAGAAACATCAGCATAGGTTCTTAGTACATCTCCTGGCTGCATTTCCATATAGTTTTTAACTGCTTTTCTTCCTAGTTTGTCCTCTAGAACAGAAATAAATTTTTCTAATTGAACTGGTTGATTGTTCCCAATATTATATATCTTATATGGTGCAAAGCTACTACTTATATTATCTTTAATTTCATCCCATGAAGGATTAGACTTTGGAGCTAATGGTATGAGCTTGTATATTCCCTCTACTATATCATCAATATATGTGAAATCTCTTTCCATCTTTCCGTGGTTAAATACATTAATAGGTTTCCCTTCAAGTATAGCCTTTGTAAATGAAAAGTAAGCCATGTCAGGTCTTCCCCATGGTCCGTATACAGTAAAGAATCTAAGTCCAGTTGTAGGTATTTTATATAAATGGCTATAAGTATGAGCCATAAGTTCATTAGATTTTTTAGTAGCTGCATAAAGACTTACTGGATGATCTACATTATGATTAGTAGAAAATGGAGCGACTTTATTACCACCATAAACAGAGCTTGAAGAAGCATATAAAAGATGCTTCACAGGATTATTTCTACATGCCTCAAGAATATTCATAAATCCAATTATATTAGAATCCACATAAGCATATGGATTGGTAATGCTATATCGTACACCAGCCTGTGCAGCTAGGTTAATTACATAATCAAATTTGTATTCTTTAAATAGATTATCTATGGCTTCTTTATCTTTCAAGTCTAATTTATAAAATGTAAAGTTGTCATGTTGTTTTAAAATTTGCAAACGATCTTCTTTTAACCGAGTATTGTAGTAGTCATTCATGTTATCTATGCCTAATACTTCATATCCTTTGTTTAATAATAGAGACGATAAATGAAATCCAATGAAGCCTGCTGAACCAGTAATGAGAATTTTTGAATTTTCATTTAATTTTGCACTCAAAACAACGCAACTCCTTTTTAGCGTTATACTCTACCCTTAAAGCCATATTAATTTAATATTTACACTAATCCCTATCTTCATTATCTTTAAACAAGTTAATATGTTAAGTGCCTGGCGCGAGTACTTCAATTTGTTACTTCATCTATTAATCTATCTTTATCTTGCGGCAATGTACCTTTTATCTTAATTATATTTGTTGGATGTGTTGTATCAAATATCATGGGTTGTTTAGGTTCAAGATTTTCCAAAAGTGTTCTTATTTCAACTAATCGTTCATTTCCGCACGGAGGAATAAAATCACCTCTTTTTACCATGTTGTTTAACTCTGTTCCGTCAAAGACTATTAGGTTCATAGTGATAACTTTATTTGTTATAAACTGATTTATCATTTTAGCTGTTGCAACTGCGTTATTTACAGATTCGCCTTTACCAGCTATTCCATACATAATAATAGAATTAAACGGTATTCCTGCTTCATTAAGTTTCTTTGCTTGCTCAATAGCTTCATTTACTGTATGACCTTTATTCATCATTTTTAATATATCATCTCTACCTGTTTCAAAACCGATATAGAGCAGTCTAAGTCCTGCATCATGAAGAATGGATAGTTCCTCGACGGAATATTTGGCAATGTTCTTTATGGAAGCATATGAGGCCACACACGCGCAATACGGCATATACTGATGTATCATATCTAGTAATTGCTTCATTTTATCAAATCCTATTGACATAGGTTCCGCTCCTGTCAAAAATACTTTTTCAGTATAGATATATCCATTTAGCAATTGCATTTCTATATCTGAAAATGAAACCACACTGTATTTATCGTCTTTATACATAGAACAGAATGCGCATTTGTTATATGAACATCCTGATGTTACCGGTAGCAAAAAAGTAGTCATTTCATCTTGCGGATAATAAACTGTATCATTTTTATACATAGTTCCTGTTTTACCTCCTATGCGCCATATTTTTTCCATTTTAGTTCCGTAAAAAACGCTGTATTTTTCCGTATTGTGTTATTATTTCATTCTTGACATCAGTCACCTTAATCTCCACTATTTGAAAATCCTTTACCTCGCCTATGCCTTTGACAACCGCGACCACATCCATTGCCTAGGCCATCGCAAAGCCTATATTCGCCTCCTTCAATTATCAGTGCTTTACCGTTTACCAATGAGTCAGCTAACTTTTTTCTAGCTTCTACATATATTCCCTGAACAGTAGTACGAGCAATATTCATTTGTTTTGCACACTCTTCCTGAGTAAAACCTTCTAAATCAATTAGTCTTATCGTTTCATATTCGTCAACTGTCATATTTATATTATCCTTATCATCCGAATCTGAATCAAGGGGCCCAAATTTATTATTTTTTGGTAGACAGCATACTTTTCTCCATTTCATTGGTCTTGGCATAATCTTATCACCTCACTTCTAATCATAATCAGAAATAACCAGAGCGTCCTCCGGTTACTTCTGATACATGTTATAGATCCTTTAATTGTTTGTCAATAACTTCGATTCTGCTTTGCAGTAATTTTTTTTGATCTTGTAGCAAATCTTTCTGTGTTTTTTCTGAATTTTGGTTTATAGCAAAGCCTCTTTTAGAGCCACCACTAAAACCACGTCTACATGCAAATCCCAGTCCTAATCCCATTCCAAGACCAGCACCATAATTAACTGCATTTACTCCAGTACAAACTCCAAAACCTCTTCCAGTCTTTGAGCCTGCACCCATTGGACCAGTTCCATCTCTTCTCGGCATACTATTTACCTCCTTATAGTTTATGACATATGTCATTTATACTTTTATTATACCCCATTTTTGACATATGTCAATAACTATTTAATAATTGTTAAAGAATAAAAAAATCGCCAATCAAGAAATTTCCTCATAATTTGAAATATGATAGAAGTTATTCACCAGAAAGCTTTACAGGTTATGGCGCAGCAATTAATAAAGAAGCCGTATGTCAGGGTTATACAGCTTTATATAACATACTTTGTAAAATAGTTGGTATAGAAGTACAAGGCGTACCTGGAATTGTAAATGGTGAGGAACATCATCCTTTAAATCCCCAGAGTGTTTTTTATCCTTGGAATGACTAGTAGCATTTTCTGATTTTATCTCATAAGGAATAGTATTTGCTTTTTCATTGTAAGTAAAATCTTTACCTTTTCCTGTTGAGCCCATGTAGAAGGACTTTCACTTGCATAATTTCGCATGCTACTATTAAAAATTCGTCTTAGAATGTCTATGAACATCCTATAGCACCAGTCCTCTACTATCTCATGTATTTATAAAACCAACTAATACTTTCTTCCATCATATTTGTAGTTACAAAATGATTTAAATTAGGGTATTCAATTAATTCAATCCTGTTTTTATCTTGATACAAAGGCATTATTTCCTTATAAAATAATCTTTGGCTTTCTACTGAAACTACACTATCACTATCTCCATGTAGCATAAGTATGGGTCTATCCTTTAGTAGTTGTAAATTGTTTATTGGATCAATTTCATTAATCTTATCTTCTATTTCCTTAAACTCTTCAACCTCATTTATTCCAAGAGCTTTTTTGAATATTTTATTAGAGTTTTGCCATGCACAGGAGCCATTTAACACTATTAAAGATTTCAATTTTGGATTATGAGTAAATACTCCTGCAGCTGTAAATCCACCCATAGAATTACCCATTACTCCTATTCTATTTGGGTCAGTGTTATATTTTAAAATTAATTCATGGATTATATCATTTGATTCATCTAGATTTTTAAATATTGTGTCCCAAAAATATCTGCCATTTTTGATATCATTATAATCAATTGGATTTCTTTCACCATGATTAATAGCATCAGGTATAATTACTTGATATCCTACAGCTGATAGTATAAATCCTCTAATTCTTTGTAATTCTTTGCTTGAGCTCCATCCATGATAAAAAATAATAGTAGGAAGTAAATCTTTTGCTTCTTTTGGTCTAAAAAGAATTGCTGGAATCTCACCTATATATATCTTTTCTTCAATTATACTATCAGCTCTTAAGTAGTTGTTCATTATATTTGCTCCTTTTATGTTTTTTAGGTACTCTTCAGTACGAATCTTCCTAGTTTTATTCTAGCAAGAGGTGGTAAAAGGTGGTATGTTTTTCAATAAGTTAAAAAGTTAAGTGCCTGGCACCAATCATTAGTATTTGTTTTTTAACGCCTTAATTTCAGTTTTTACAGTAACCTTATTTTCTATCTTTGTTTTAATAGTAGTATATAAATCAATATCATTTTCAGGGGTTTCAATTGTTACGACTAAAGAGTATCTTACTTTAGAATTATACCTTTTTAAATTGGTTCTTGTCTTCCACCAACCTGTTGTAGGATATACAATAATATAATTACTTTGACTCAACTGGCTTGCTGTTCCTTCCCATATATCTGAATGAATTGAACCTACATTCCGATTATCTATTCCAACAACCCATCTATCGCTGTCGTTTTTAACGTCTCCCTTATCATCTTCATTTTCTCGAATAGCTTTATTAATTCGTTTTAGAAAATTTTCTTTATCTTCTGTAGGGTTATTTACGTCAAATAGTAAACCACAAGACGGATATCTATATTTATCTTTCCAACCTATTTCACCTGGTCCAGGTTCTATGTAGTATGAAAGGGTTACTTTCATTCTTACATTTACATCTCCGAGTTCCAACAACAAATCATTTGGCCATGGTAACTCATGTATATGCATTTCATTAGAAGTTGGACTACCGGAACCATTTTTAATAAAAGGTTGTAATTCATCTTCAATTATTAAGTTTACGCTATTTTCAGCACTCCATATTGCCCTATCAAGATTAGGGACTCCATATCCACAAATTCTAAGAAGCTTTCTATAATCATTCCTTTTAGGTTTTCCTGTCCCCAATATATTTCTCTTCATTGCATCTGTCCATTCAGCAGAATGAATAATTAACGCTCTTACTGTTTCAGGCCAAAGCTCTGGATAATGATGTTGTATATTAGCACCAAGCCACGCAGCCTGTGCAGTTGCTGAACTAGTCATGTTAATCGTATCAAAGGATTTACCAAGCATAAAATCTTTATTCGTGGTTAGCAATTGTAAGTCTTCAAACTCTGAATAAAAATCAGAACTTTCATCATAAGCTAGATTCCCACCCTCTAAAACAATATCTGGCTTCACAGGCCATTTCTTGTTCCAATCAAGGGAAGAAGAAGTAAATGGTGAGTAACTTCCTGGCTCAACTACTACTTCAAAATCCTCCGAATAATCTGGATTTGAGATTTCAAATTTATCAGTATAAGCTCCTACTGTTATAGCATTCCAAGCTTGTCCCGGATCTTCAACAGAGTGGTTTATGACCGCAGTTTCATAATCTCCTGCTTCTATTATTTCTGGAACACTTGTATTTCCAGCTGAAACAAACATTAATCTTTTATTATCTGGCTCCTCTGATTCATATGCTCCTGAAATAATCGCATCAATTGCGCCTGACCATGAAGATGGTCGTCCATCTTTTTCAATATCTGAATCAGGTGCTGTAATAGCCATACATATGGAACGGATTGTATCAGGATTTTCAATTTCAGCTAAACTAATAGCATTAGCTGTAATATATCCATATAGTTCTTGTTCATTATCCCTTCCGCCATTCATAATCTTAACGGATTCGAGAAAATGATAAATTTCTATTGTGTCAATGGTTTCTAATTTATCTTCAAGACTAAAATAAGCAGCTATTCCAGCCATCCTTGTTCCATGGTCCCCTCCATCATGAGTACCCTTTTCTGGATCCACCGTATGCATATCTTTATCTTTTAATACTGGTGCTAAAAGAGGATGGCCATTATTAACCCCTGTATCCAACAAGCAGACAGAAGTATTAGACATCTTGGATATATCAAGCCTTTTTTCTAAATCTTTAGCCCACTCCCTTTGCTCAGATTGTGATAGTTCAATAAAGAAACTAGCTGGAGTAGCCATTTTTCTTATTTCTGTAATTCTTGAACTTTCAATTTGTAGCTTTGATAATTGCTTTTTATTTGCTTTTACTCCAACTACGATTCTTTCAGGAAATACAATCTTTTGTTCTTTATATGGTATTCTGTTTTTCTTGCAAATACTAAAGAATTCCTCAACTACAGCATTACTATCTTCTTTAACTTCAGCCATTAACCATATTTCACACCAAATAGGTACCTTTACAGGAGTAGATGATTTACTTCCAATCCACAGTGCTTCAACTAAAGCTAAATTAATACTTTCTATAGTTCCTATTACCTTTTCTTTATTTTCAGTTTCTTTATATTTATTAATCTTTTTTAAAAAGAAATTCTTCTTATCATTAGGAATAAATACTGTTGAGCTAGTTACTCCGTTTCCATCTTCCTGAACGTTATATAAACGTACGTGTTGTGCAACATTTTCTAAACTCTTTGTTAATAGATCATGACCTTCTTTTCCTTTTATCTGTAAGTATACTCCATTATTTGTACTTGCAGATACAACATTCTTTTGTTCTTTTTGCTTGATTGCTAATTCCCAGGCTTTATCAAATTGCTTTTGAAGATTACTAGCGTGTCTACTTCTACTTTTTCTTATAGGAAAATTACCTTCTGAACCTCGATTATTGACTGGTTTATAATCTTTAGATTCCGCTTTTTCATTTATGTGTATATTAACTAAATTCCTTTGTGACAATCTCTTAAGCCTCCTTATACTTATAGAAGTCTTTTCTATCTTGTATAAAGGTTAAAAGAATATCTTTAGTTATTTCTTTCTCCTCCAAAATAGAATACTTAACTGAATCTTCACAAGCTCTAGTTATGTCAGCGTGATTTAATCCTTTTGCTTTCATATACATATCTTCTGAAAAAACTTCATTTAAAGCCAGTCCTGTAAGCTTCATTCTAAATAACCTTTCAATTTGTGAAACGTCTGGGATTTTATATTCTAGAACATCATCAAATCTTCTAAACAATGCATTATCTAATAAGTTTGGATTATTTGTAGCGGCAATGATTATACTATAGGAATCATCATCCTCAAGATATTGCAAAAATGAATTTAATATCCTTCTCATCTCTCCTACATCATTGTCTAAACTCCTATCAGAGCCAATAGCATCAAATTCATCAAATAGATAAACTCCTCTTATCTCATAAATTTGTTCAAAAACTTGGCGTAACTTTACACTTGTTTCTCCCATGTATTTAGTGATAAGCCTATCTAATTGAATTACATACAAAGGTAGATTTAACTCACTTGCAATTATAGATGCAGTCATTGTTTTGCCTGTTCCTGGGTTGCCTGTAAGTAATATCTTAGATCGATTTTTTAAACCATTTTTTCTTAAAATTTCTTTCTTTCTATACTCTTTTAAAACTCTGCTAATTTTAAGCTCCAAATCTTCTGATACAACTAAATCTGAAAGTGTAGCATCAACATACTTTTGTTCGAGCACATCAAGTTTATTATTCAATTTTATAATTTTATTTTTACTATCATACTTCGGGTTTTGTGCTAATTCTTTTATCTCTCTTGCACTAGCGGTATGACCTACTTTTGCTTCATGTGCTGCTATTTGTAAAACTATTGTCCGAAACTTATCATTGTTATTTTCAAAATGCGCTCTCATTAATGCCTTTACTTGTTCAATTGTCGCCATACCCTTCACCCTCTTTCTGAATTTAATTTTTTATTTAATAGTTATAGCATTATAATTTTTCTATTTTTATATAAAAAAAGGACACATACCTATGCACGTGCCGTCTATACTATATAGGGTTCAGCAACGTGACCCTACGTATTCTAATTTTCATACTCTTTTAATACTAGAGCTATTACAATATTATATGCTTAATTATGGAATTTGTCAATCATTCGTTTTCTTGCTTAGTCTAGATCTTACCCGGCTTCAGAGGATTTCCACACCTTCTACTTAAATTTTACTCAATACATTTCTGATATATTACAACTATAGAGTATTAATAAGTTAAGTGCCTGGCACCAATCATTTATTTCATATCAAATTAAAGGCAAAAGATATTTATCATCCTTTACCAACTTCATCAGGTCTATTTTATCTTCTTCTTTTTCAAATATGTACAGTCTGTTATTTCCCCCTTTGTATAACATGGTATATTCCACCATTGTACTCTATTCTAGGTTTTCTTCCCAATAAAAAACACCTCCTGGTTTTATTTTACCAAAAGGTGGAATGTTTCTCAATAAGTTAATAAGTTAAGTGCCTGGCACTAATCCCTTCATTCATTTACAGAATAAACAGTCATTTTACTAATATCTATGATTAGTCCTACGGACACTAAGAAATTCATCCCTAATATTGCATCAATATCAAAACCATAGTTCATAGCACCTATATCAATCTTTAAATTTGAAACTACAGCTGTTTCCAACTTAATTTTTTCTATGCTTTTTTCATAAACATATTCTGATCCACCAACACCCCGAATTCTAAAAAGCTCATCTTCAGGACTTGGGCCTAGCCCTAAATCTAAAGCAATATCTGTAGAAATAATTGTTGATGCTGATCCTGTATCAAGAAGAACATTTTCGAGCTTTATAATCTTGCCTTCATGAATTAATTCTACTTCAATAAAAGGCAGCCCATCTTTTATAGTTATATTCATTGTGTCCCTCTCACCCCGGTCCATCTACGTTCTTTTATATTTAGCTGATCTCGTGATGTATGAACAACATACAACTCTCTTTCAGGATGAGCTTTGTGCAGTTCTACATATTTACGTAAAGCTTCGTTATTATCATTGTTAAAAGCATCAACCACTGTTAGTTGGTCAATAATCCTATTGTCATCTTGAGTTCGTGCATTAATAGCTTCAATAATAATCCATTCATTATTATATTTTTGTCTCACATCTTCCCATTTCATTTAATAGCCTCCTTCCTATTCATATTGAGAAATTTAAGTCGCTCTACTTGTCTATTCTAAAAATAGTATATCATATATTATTATCGTAAACTAAAAAAAACACTTGTAATCAAAAAGAGGAAATACCTTCAAAAAGGTTGATTCACTTTTCATTTTCGTTAAATCCAATAAAATTATCTAAAATTTCAATAATTTAAAAAGCTAAATGTCTAACTCCCATTCGTTAAAAAACGTCACAAAAGATTTTTTTGTTTTATTCCTTTTCATAACAAGAAAAGACCTCTTCTACAAAATTATCTCATGTAGCAAAGGTCCTCTATCTATAAATTTATCTAACTAATTTTCAGAACATCCAATAAGTTGATAAGTTAAGTAATAAGTTAAGTGCCTGGCACCAATTCACCTTTTTGTTACCAATAAGCCTAATAGAGTATATATCTCCCTTTTTAGTAAGTCTTTCAAAAGACTTTTGCTTAATACAATTTCTTTTCAAATTCTCTAACATTATTAGCGTTTTTCTAAATTTTCTAGTAAATTCTTCCTTATACCCACTTAGTTCGATTAGTTCTTTTAACTCTTCATTTATTTCTGAAAAAGTAGTTATATAGTCACTATTAAAAAAATCGGGATACAATACCTTTGAAATTTTTTCTTCTTTCATTATAGTATCTCCTTATTTACATATTATATTACTTATAAGTAATATTTGCAACGATTTTTCCAATTAATATTACTTATAAGTAATACATGACTGTAATATTTTAAATAGTTTTATCTTGTAAATACATAGTAATGGTTGTCCACCACAACAGATTCATTTATCCTCTAACTCATAATCCTTATATATGTCCTAACTAGTTTCATCAGGTGTATTTTATTTTCTTAACAATATACCACCTTCTGGCTTCATTTTACCAAAAGGTGGTATATTGTTCAATAAATTAATATGCAAAATACTCTGAAAGTTAAGTGCCTGGCACCATTCATTACAATTCCGTTTACCTTTTTTCAGAATAATATTTCTGCTTTGGACTTGTGGGCTTGTTAGGAATTGTAAGTTTTAACAAACCACCCTTGATTAATGGATTTAAAATATTTTTTCTAAAGTTTTCTCTATGGCTTAACTTCATGAATTCTTGCATTTCGCTTCTAGATCTTGGGACCTTACAAAAATCTAACAATTTACTAATGCTTTCATCAACTTGCGCGGTATCTTGCGCGGTATCCTGCGCGGTATCCTGCGCAATTAATGGAATAATGGTTCTGAATATATCATCTTCAATAAAAGTAGGTTCTGTACCAGAGTAAATCTTATTATATTTAAAAATATTTCTAACTCCAGATCCCAACTCGTCCACCCAACCAATTTCTTTAAAAAACTTCGCTATGGTAGGATTTTTAGGATATGGTGAGAAATTATTAGGGTCTATAATTCCATTACCATGTGGTTTGTTACTATTTTCTGTAAAAACCCTATCTTTCTCTATAACAAGTTTTGCTGGGAATGGACTTGCAAATTCTCTATGTATAAGGATGTTTGATACAACCTCTCTAAAAATTTTATCTCTAACACTTATCCGCTGGTCTTTTTCTAAGTAGAATTTATCATTAAGATGTTTAGCAATAAACTGCATTAGCCTTTCATAGCTATCTATTAAATTGGTTCGAATATCATCTCTATCGTCATAACGGTCTGTATCTTCTCTTCTAAGAATAGCATCAGTTCTATAGTGAGGCAATGCAGCATGAATTAGTTGATCATTACCAAAAAGAAGAATTCCTGCTAATGTAATACCTTCCTTTCCACTTTGTAAATCCTTAAGAAATAGTCCAGCACTTTTTAGAAGCTCAAAGTCATCCATCAACTCCCAAGGATGGTTAGCCTTTTGATTGCTGGCTAACTTTCTTATCTTTACAAAAAGATTACTTTTCAGCTCTGATAACTCTGCAAAAGGAAAGATTCGATTCTCTGTATACGTTCCCTGTTTCCTCATGTACAATCCAGAAACAAGATTTGTGTTATCGGTAATATCGATATCACCATCTTCATTTCTATCATAAATTCTCCCATTACACCTATGAACCTGGGAACTCTCAGGAACAAAGATATAAAGTATCGTTTTTTCATCTATTTTTACTTCTTCAATAGATAAATAAAATGTTGGACTGATTTTTAGAGGATTATTCATAGAAGTCACAAAATTCTTTTTAACCTTCTCAATTGATTCTGGATCAATGCCTACTATATCACCATTATCCTCAACACCAAGAAAAAGATGTCCTCCATTCCGATTTAGAAAAGCACAGACAGATTCAAAAACATCTTTATTTAATTTGTTTTTGCTTTGCTTAAACTCTACAGTTATGCTTTCGCCATCAACAAGAATTTCTTTTAGTCTTTCTATCTTCATAATATAACACCCGTCTTTTTTATTCTAATATATGATGTATAGTTTTTACTAATTCTAATATAATTTACATTAATTATATCACCAATTTTATCTTACAAACAACATATTACCAAAGATTGCTTATTTAACTACTTTCTCATTTCTTGCTTAAAAGTTTTAATGGAACAAAAGCTTTATTTTGTTTTATTTCTTTTCATAACAAAAAAAGACCTTTTTACAAAAATTATCTCATGTAGCTAAGGTCCTCTATCTATATATTTGCATGTCGTATTTTCAGAATATTCAATAAGCTAATGTGTTAAGTGCCTGGCACCATTCATTTTTATCTAGTCCCATTTTGCTTCCTTATACGCAATAGGATCATATACTTTAAAGTAAGCACCTTTTAATGCTAATTCATTTAGTATAGTAATAGATGGAGCTTCTCTCATATCATCTGTATTTGGAGTCCTAAAATAGCTAGTTGCTTACCTTTTATATTCCCTAGTTCATTTTGAATCCTTTGAGCCATTCGTTTCTTTTGATTTTCTGGTATTATACGAAATTAAAGTTTTGCTTTATTCCAGCAAATTTAAAAGACTCCTGCTACCTATAATATTTCCTGCAGCTGGAGTCCGTCATTTATAAATTTATCTAACTAATTTTTGGAACATTCAATAAGTTAATACGTTAAGTGCCTGAGTGCCTGAGTTCCAGGTGCGACTCATTCTTAATTTTCTATTTCTTTTTTTAATTGTATCACTTCTTCAATAGATAGCTCGGCAGCATCTACCACTTGTTCTACTGTTAATCCTAATCTTAACATGTTTATTGCTGTTTTTCTTTTTCCTTCTAAAATACCTTTTTCTATACCTTTTTCTATGCCTTTTTCCATGCCTTCTTTAATAAGCTGCTCTGCAATTGTCATAATATCCTCACTCCTTTCTAAAGAGATATTTTTCACTATTTCATATACATTCGTTAAATTAATATCTTCTCTAGCATTCATAATATATCTAATAAATGTTTCAAAATAATCTATACCTTTTTCCTGTTTATCCAGTTTTTCTAAGGTCTCAAGCGCCCTTACAAGTGTATCTATGAATTTTTCAAGATCTTCATTGAAAATAGATTTTAATATTTCTAGAAAGATTCTAAGTTTTGCATTTCCTTTAATTTCTTCATCTCCATAAGGAGATAAATCGTATAGAATGTATTCGAAATCTGGGATGTATTTTTTTATAGATTCTGGCATACTTTCTATACCTTCTATTATCCCTCCAAGGCTTTTTGATGTGTTCCATTTTAATTTTCCATGGTATACAACTAGTGGAATAATCATAGGTAGTGTAGAAGCCTTTTCTTTATTTGTTTTTTGTTCCCAAATGTTAATCATATATTTTAGTAGCTGCAGAGTAATTCTATTTGATATGTAACTTTTATGTTCAAATAAAAAATAAATATATCCTTCTTGGCCATTAATATTAGTCTTAAATAACAAATCAGAAAATGTTTCTTCTAATTCTTTTTCTATGTAGCTATCCTTCTCAGGTTTTAGGTTTTCAAGATCAATTACTGATAGTAAATCCTTTGGTAAATAATTTATCATAAAATCCTTAGTAGTTTCTATGTCACTTAAAGTTTCCTTAAAAAACTTGTCGTGAGGCTTTTTTATAATACTCATATCTTAGCCTTCCCTTCTACCACTATAGTACTTTTTATTAAAAATATCCTTGCTTGTATTATATCATATTGAACGCTGTTATTACAATAATTAGTAATTTTCTTTGTTGGTTTCTTCGTTCCATCCTTATTTAAATTGTCACAAATCTATATTTTATTTTATTTCTTTTCATAACAAAAAAAGACCTCATCTACAAAAATTACCTCATGTAGCTAAGGTCCTCTATCTATAAACTTGCATATCATATTTTCAGAACATTCAATAAGTTAATAAGTTAAGTGCCTGGCACCAATCATCCTTAATTGTAACATATAATTTTTTATATTGCAACATTCATATATTACAACCATTTCAACTTAGCTTATCGTTGCTTTTAAATACTTGATAAAGCTTTTTTTATGCCTTTTTTGGGGTACAATAACTATTAAATCATATTATATAATTAACTAAAATACGAATAAAAATATTAAATATTAAAATGTTAAGTGCCTGGCACCATTCATTTACACCGCTGGCCTCTTAATAAACAATAGCCAAGGTATTATTAACTTGTCCCGTGAAATTTTATATAAAGTTGACGAATGAGACAACCTTTCACTTAATAAGATGTACAAGTGGGAGGTGTTTTTTTATGATGACAACACAAGAGTTCAGGCTGGTTGATGCTAAAGAAAAATCTGGAGTTGAAAACTTACAGAGTTGTCACAAAGAGATAACAAAGGTGGTAACACAAGTTAACCTGGAAGGTCATCAATGCATTTCAATGGATGGATATATTATTTTTCAAGGTAATTATCATCCTGATGGAATCGTAACATATAAGATACCTCGTAAAGATACTAAAAGAATATCAAGAAGAAGTTCAGAAATTACAAAAGGATCTCAATCTCACTAAAAAACAAGTTACTGGTTTATACAAAACAGTAAAATCCTTCGACAATCAAGTCAATAGATTAGAAAAAAGACTTAATCTATTAAGAAACAAAGCATTCCAATTAAAAAACGATGAAAACAAGAAAAAATCCATTAGTAATTTCTTTAAAACCTATGAAAAATTCACTGAATGCCTAACTAGCGATTTGGACTCCTATGATCCTGAAACTAAAAATAAAATAAAAAATGAACTAAGAAAATTAATTCATCTTATAGAAGATGTAATAGAAAAATACCTTACTTAATTTTATGTAAAAACTAGGGCAGTCGGATCATTATATTAGCAGCCGACTTCGCCCTCTGTTCACCTTATAGCCTCAATAGCTACTATATTATATGCTTGTACTATAAGTTCCTGAGTATCTGACACCAATCATTAATAAGTTAAGTGCCTGGCCCATTTCCTTCATTAATTTAAGTTAAGTCCAACTTTATAAAATCTAATTTTCTAATTCCCATTCTTCCAGTAGTTTGAGAATATTCAGCCTGATAGAAATCAAAGTTTTTTCTATGATTTACTTTACATTTAGACTCAATAATCTTTATAATTTTTATTTTATCCTCAATGGATGTCCTCGTACCAAAAATTATAGCTTCAAGATCATCAAACTTATACTTAAGCTTGCGGTCTTCAACTTCTTCAAACGAATCAAGAACACTTGATAAAAGCAACCTATGTTCTTTCTCATACTCCCAATCCTTAAGTTTTATAAGAAAACCGCTATTGTAACTATTCCAATATTGGTCACGCCATATTTCTTCTCTTTTCTTATCTATCATATGATCTGCACAGCTACTTCTATTCCCTTCCTGGTCAGTATACCACTGTCTCATGAGTTGACCCATTGTAAGACGACCGATAGATTTAAAAAAATCAATTTCTTTAAATTTATTTGTGTAATCTATCTTATGAAATGGAAATTGTCTATAATCATATATAGGCTTTTCTCCCATACCTATTATGCAATTTAGATCAATTGAAGGGATACCATTTGTATCTTTTGTTCTAAACTTTAAACATACACCCTTATGACTGTCCCCATAATGTCCCCAAACTGCTGCATTGGTGCAATCACTCATAAAGCAGGCAACATAAGCTTCAGGATATGTAAGTTTTATAAGACTATCTAAGTAAGCGTTTGTAAACTCAGATAATATAAACCACCTTCGTTGATTTATAGGGCTATCATATAGTTTGTATGCGCTAATTAAATCAAACTCCAGCAATAAATCTCTTTGTATTTTTACTAGAATTTTAATTTTATCTTGTTCATCCTCATCTACCAAATTTATTTTTTTCAATGCCTCAACAAAACCTTTTAAATGACTAGAATAATCTGGTGGTTGAGTAGTATATGATTCTTGGAATCCATGTTTAATATACGTTTCCATGATAACTTGAAAGGCTATAAAATGGATATATTTGAAATAGGCATAAATTTCATCACGATAAACCTTCCATGGTAAAGATGCAATAATAGCAATATATTCTTTAATTCCATCAATTTGAAAGAACTTCTCCCAGATTTCACGAAACATTTGCCTATATTGTTCTGTTGGTAATTTATCCTCTTCTATAAAAATTGGTATATCCCTAGCACTAAATATTTGCATCTCATCGCTTAAATATGCTAAGAAACACATTTGCTCAAGACAAAGAATATAATGCTTAAACAAGTTTTTCCAAGCAATTACATCTCCAGACCAATAAAACTCTCTAAATCCTTCCATTGGATCATTCAAAGAAACAATGTCCGAAAAATAGATTTCTTGATTTTCAAGTTCTTTATACTTTCCTATTAAATTTTCTATTCTTCTGAATCTATACATTGATTTCTTCACCTTCTGAATAGTCACAAGTTTACTTGTTACTCTCCATACCCCTTCTCAAACCTCCAGCTATCTAAACACATCTCTTTAATACCCTTCCGAGCTTTCCAACCTAGTTCTCGCTCTGTCTTACTTGCATCTGCATACGAAAGAAGGGTTTATTGGTGGGTGTTCTATCTACTATTTCAAATGGGATCTTGATGTTGTTAACTTCTTCAAAGGCTTGTACGAGTTGAAGTACTGAAGTTCCTTGGCCTGTGTGTCAAATTCTAAAACAAAAATAAGTTAATAAGTTAAGTGTCTGGCACCAATCCCCTATGGTTGTTTCAATCCCCTATGGTTGTTTTACCAACTCTTCTTTTACATTTAAAAAAAGCACTTAGGCCCTTGGTTGTAGTTTTAGTTTCTTCTTTTTATCAAACTTATTCTCTATACTAACTAAATGCACCCTCATTATCTCACCTAAAATAGCCTAAATAGTATAGGCACACCTTCAGGATCTAGTAATAATATCTTTCCTTCATACTTCCAAAGATAATCTTTAAGCTCATTATCTTCTAACTTTTTAATCCATCTCTTAATAGTAGCAGTTGACTTTCCTGCCATTTCAGCTAAATCTTCAACAGTATAGCCTTTCCTGCAGCAATTAGGGTCATGTAATCTTTCATTGGCCCATTCCACCGTAAAAGATTCTGGATCATATCTATAGCCTAGCCATTCTACAAATTCTTCAGGATCTTCTAAAAGCTCTTCATATCCAGAAACGCCACCACAATCCTCAGGTGGGCAGGCTCTTTTTCCTCCTATACACACAGGATAATTCATATCAGGGTCAGCCTCTAACTCTTCAACAATTTTAACGGTATGCTCCCACGAATCACCAAAATCATATTCATAATAAAAATCCTTTTCATCAGAAAAAATAGGTGTTGTTTTAGAATCATAAGTTATATCTCCAAATTCATCATTTTCAAGATCACCTATTCTATCACCTTCTACATTAAACTCATATAAATGATAATCCTCCCAGCCGAACACCTTTTGAATCACCATATGCAAATCATGGTATGTAATTTCTTTATCTACAAGCACTTCCCTATAAATTTCTGGTTGTATTTCATCTAATGAAATTCTAAGTTTTAGTATTTTCATGGGTTACCTCCATTGTCTTATTATAATTATCTATTGTTTTAATTGTTCCACATCATAATGAAAATATGTTATTATTTAATATGAAATTTTAGAATGATAAGGGGGAAGCATTATGACATTACCAGATGCTACATATCAAAGTATCATGCATCAACTACAACACAACATACCTATTCGTAAAATTGCTAATAATGAACAAATATCCAAGACTACTGTCATGAAATTATCAAAACGTTTAAAAAGTACTGGCTCAATTATACCAAGTAAGAAAAAAAGAAAATCAATATATGATCCATTTATCGAAAAAATAAAAGAGAGAATTCGTTACTATATATCATTACAAAAATCTCTATCCTATAAGAATCAGCAAAAAAGTATAACCTATGAAGATATATATCATAATCTTCAAGCTGAAGGTTTTCAAATCTCTTTATCAAAAACTAAAGAGCTTTTACGTCAAGAGAAAAACCGTTTGAAGAAAAGTTATCTTGATATCTTCTATGCTCCAGGAGAAATTGCTCAATTTGATTGGGGACAATCTAAAATCCAAATAGATGAAAAAACAAAAACAATATACTTTGCAGTTTTTGCTTTGCCATATAGTAACTATAGAAAAGTTTATATTACTGAAAAAATGGATAGTAAATCTTTTTGTTATGCCTTTAAAAATTTTGCGTATGATATGGGAGGTATACCTCCTGTTTTGCTTATTGATAACATGAAGATTGCTAAAATAAGTGCCTCATATAGAAAAAATGAGGTTAAACTTACAAGATTATTTACTGATCTATCATTTCATTATTCTTTTAATGTGCGTTTTTGTACACCCTATAAACCAAATCAAAAAGGAACAGTAGAAAATGCTGTTAAAGTTGTGAAAAACAAACTAATATCAACAAATAGTACATTTAAATCTATAGATGATTTAAGAAAATTTATCAATAAAACATTTGATGAACTAAATAAAAAAAAGCATCATGAAAAAAATGACACTTGTTATAATCTAATGCTTCATGAAAAACCATTATTTAGTCCATTACCTCTGAAAGAATACATTTATTTTGATGAAGTAGAACGCAAAGTAAGAAATACTTGTTTAATCTCTTTCAGAGGAAATAGCTACTCAGTACCTGAAGAATTCAAAGGTGAAAAGGTCTTAGTAAGATATGCCGATAAAGTGCTATACATACTTTCTAAAAAAGAAGATATCTTAGGAAAATATAAAATTAGCAAAAACAAAAAAAAGAAAAAGTACAGAATATGGCATATGCTGCACAAGTTAAAGGTAAAATCTGCTGGTTTTGATAATAGTCGTGAAAAAAGATCTATGCCTAGTTGGTTACAAAAGCTTTATGAAAAAACATTTAACAAAAACACAAATGATTTTATAGCTTTATTAGAAATCATTAAAAAATATCCAAAGAATACCATGAAAAAAGTATTGCGATTAAATGGTAATGATTATTCAAGCTTAACTATTGAAAAAATACTTGATTCAATATTGCTTATATATTAATTCAATTAATCTAAAAAATGTCCCTTGAAAATTTCAAAAAATCTATTTTATAATCAAGGGCTTTTTATGCTCTTTTTTATTTTCAGAATATTGTGTATTTTATTTTTGCTTTAACCCTACTTAATTTTTAATTATTTTTAGCTCAATTTGTACCACTTTTAAACAAACTTTTGTACAACTTTAGAGATAGATTTAACCATATAGAAATAGGAAGGGAAAGTTACTATCCTTTTATCAATTTAATTTCTACATAAATCTTTTTATGGCCTCAATGGCTAATAATATCGTTCATGGTACCTGGCAAGGATGCCATATGTTACACCTTCCCTATGATTCCTATTACAAGTAATATAAGGCTTACTAAAACACTTGGGATTATTACCCACTTAATCCATACAGGATATTTAAGTAGGCTTTTATCTACCTTTGTATTTACAGCAAACGCTTGTATGTCATCATCAGTTGCCCCATTAGCTTCCATTTGCTCTACAGTATTATTAAAAATTTCCCTAAGAATTCTAATTCGATAATGGCGTACATAAGAGTTTACAGCATATGTAATGATGAGTAGTGTAACTGACAAATAAAACAATATCATCTGCCCATTAGTAAAATATAAAATTGATGCTATGATATATGCTATAAAGCTAATTATCGAAATCATATTGTTATCCTACCTTAATTAGTAATTACATGGATTTTACTATTCTTGGTTCTTGAGTTCAAACCGCCACGAGTCCAGGACCCTTACCAGGTTTTGCTACCCACCAATCACCGAAACTACCCCATGACTCAAAACCATTATCAAAATCCCAGCAATCAAATTACCCACTAATATAGCTGGAAACGCCCACTTAAATCTCATATCAAGTAGTGCAGCTGCAAGACTGCCACTCCATACCCCTGTACCAGGAAGAGGAAACTTATCTTTTCAATCTCCTTTTAACCTTACCAACAACATTCCCAACTTCCTCAACCTTAAATACATAGCACAATATCAAATACACTACTACTCCAGCTCCAACAGCCATCAATAACGATATCAAATTATATAATTTAGATACTCCAAGCATCCTATATAATCCATGATAAATTAAATATGCAACTACTCCCATAACTCCAGAAGCTAGTCCAGTTTTAAGAAATGTAGTTATATATCCCTTAGTTCCCAATGACCCAATCTTCTTTTTTAATCCATACAACAATAGTATAGTAGCAATAGTAGTAGCTATACTTGTAGCTAGTGCAAGGCCTGAATGAGCCATGAATTTTACTAGGATTAGGCTGAGTATTATATTAAACCCTACAGATATAGCACCATTAACCATTGGTGCTTTTGTATCTTGCAATGAATAATATACTCTATTTAATAGTAATGTAACTGACATTCCCAATAACCCTATTGAATAAAACATAAGTGCTTGTGAGGACATTTGGGTAGCTATTACATCAAAGGATCCTCTTTCAAATGCTATTTCTATAATTGGTTTAGCTAGTGCTATCATTCCTACACTTGCTGGTATTATCATTATCATTATTATGTTGATACCGCGTCCCATAACTATTTTAAGATTATCTATATTTCCATCATTAGATTCTTTTGAAAGCAAAGGAAATATTACAGTTGTAACAGCCGTAATAAACACCCCTAAAATCAGATTGATTAGTCTATTGGCATAATTTAATGCAGATATACTTCCAACCTCTAGACTAGAAGCTAGTGTTCTATCTACTATTGCATTAAGGTCATTAATAGCCACACTAATTAGTACTGGTACGCTTAAGATTAAGATTCTTTTTACATATACATCTTTAAAGTCAAATATTAATTTATATTTAAATCCACTTTTTATTGCATCAGGTATTAAAATTATGACTTGTGATGCAACAGCAATTGTACTAGCTACCATTAATCCCACTATACCAAATTTAGATGAAAAAAATAGTAAAAATACTATATAAACTAAATTTCTAGGAAATCCCAATGCAGAAGAAGTTGCAAATTTATTTTCACTATGTAGAAACCCAGTAAGTACACCTACAATACCACTAAATAATATCATTGGCATAGCAATTCTATTTAACTTAACTGTTAGATCAAATTGCTCACCAACAAAGCCTCTAGCAACTATCCTTACTATAATTGGAGAAGCTATCCATCCTATGATTAATAAAATAATTGATATAATAAATACAACATTTATCATATTATTAGTATGTTCAATTTTTCCTATTTTCCCCTCTTTTGCTTCTACCTCCGTTATCACAGGAATAAATGTTGTTGATATAGCATTACTTATCAAACCTATTATTAATCCAGTAGCAGTAATAGCTATAAAATATGAATCTGTTTCCATACTTGAGCCAAATTTAGATGCAATAAGCATTTCTCTGATAAATCCAATTAATTTACTTCCGAAAGTAAAAAATACTATTATTAAAGCCGATTTAGTAGCTTGCCTTGATTTAGTCACATTTATCTCCAACCCTCTTAATAAATTCTATTCAATATATAACATGGTTTCATTCCAATCAAAATAATGTATCAATTTTATATAAAGGAATATTTATCTCTTTGTTAGTATTTCTTATTACTGTTACAATCCCCCTTCCAATATAACCCTTGCTAGAATAATGTAACAATATAGGAAATTTAGCTTTTGAAATAAACAAAGCACTTTCTTTATGTATTTCTCCAATGATTAGATATATATTTTTTGCCCTTTTCCTCAATAGATAATACTTTTTATTTAAACAAACATACTTTAGTAAATCTATATTTTTAGAATTTGTATCATTTAATAACCATTCAAAATATTTCTCATCGACTTTCATTATTTCTTTTGAATTTATTATTGGATTGAAAATTTTATACCTTCTTCTGCTATGTATCTTCCACCCCATTTTCAAATTACCTGGTAAAGAATTATCATTTGGAAAATTATAAATCAAAGTATTCTCTTCTATATTCTTTAATCCCTTATCATTGATTTTAGTAAAAATCCCATATCCTCTATAGTCCTCTAATACTGCTGTATCACATGGTTGATATGCTTTCATCCCTTCAATGTCATTTCTCCAAAATGCTCTAGCACCGACACATTTATTATCTAAATATGCCAAAATTATTAAAGACTTTCCATAGATATTATCATTATACTTCTTTTCAAACTTCTTTACACTATAGCTATTTTTGAAAACACGATCTTGAGTATTAATGAAGTCTAAAACTTCTTCTTTACGAATGTTATCAGTCCATATTGCTTTTAAAATAATATCTTTAAAAGGTTTCATTGTTTCTCTCCTCTAGCAGATTTTCTGATTCTATTAATAGTAGAATAGTATAAATTATATCGTCCTTCTAATTTATTAATAAATTCTTTCATAGAATCTTCATTTTCAATTCCTACTCTTCCAAATACTTTAATATCATTTTTAGTAATTATTGATACTCCATCTGAAGTGTATAACCTATCATAGACTCCCAGCTTTTCTATGTAATTTATAATACTTTCATTATAATATCCATAAGGGAAACAAAAGTCTTTTGTAATTAAATTCGTTTTTTCCTTTATTATTTCATTTGACTTTATTATTTCTAGATTGACATTACCGTCATCTATGGTTCTAGCATCTATATGATTAAATGTATGTGCACCAAAACCAACTATATTACTCTCTTTCATTTCATTAACCATATCCCATGTTAAGTAATTTTCTTTTTTACCTATAGCTCCCACTTCTAAAAATATATTGAACTTAAGATCTAATTCTTTCATTATAGGATATACTACTTCATAATTACTTAACCAACCATCATCAAATGTTATTAACACATTGTTTTCTCTGTCTAGATATTCTTCTTTTTTTAAATCAGAAAAAGTTAAGGTATTATATATGTTGTTTTTTATATACTCCATTTGTTCTTTGAATTTATCAGTTTCAATTTTCATATAACTATGACCACTACTAGCAACAACATCATGATAGTATATTAAGTTTAAATTTTTTTTTGTAAACCAACTTAGCAAATATGATATTTTAAATAGCATTTTCTTTATTATCTTCATAACATTTCCTCCTTTAGACTTTAATATAGTTCCCATCTAGTGATTTTTTAATAATTCATTCCTTAGTTAAGTTTAATGATAATCCTAAATGAATCCATAAAACCATACTTGCTAAATTTCCAATATTGAAAAACATAGATTCAAAAAATGAAAATGCCAAGAACGATATGTAAATAGATAATGTTATATATAGACGTACATTATTATCTGTTTTCTTTATTTTCTTAATAATATCTATTAATAAATAGGCCATAATAATTATAAATATAACTGTACTTACTAAACCCCAACTCATAATGGATTTAATATAATAATTATGAGGATTTATAAAACTTCGATTTGATCCTTTTCCAAAAAGTACCTGGCTTGCAGTGAATCCTTCGAAAGGACTTAGCCATAACTCTGCCCTCCCTGATAAAATCGAATTTATTTTTACAAATGAGATATTTTCTATATTAAATAATAAAACCAAAAGTAATATAGACACAGCAATAATGGAAAAAGCTTTTAATATTTTCATTAATAATTTAAAGCTTTTTCCCTTACTGGAAAAATAAAATCCTACTATAATTATTGTAAAAATTATTAAAGTATACAACGATGTCCTCGAATCACTTAAATATAATAAACTTAAATTAAATATAAGTGGTATAAAATATCTTTTTTCCCCTTTTAAATATATTAAACTTAGAGAACTAATACCTCCTAACATTGCATAAGATCCTAGTGCGTTTGAATTAGTTAAAATTGATTTATATCTAAGTCTATTTCCATAATTTGTATAAGTTAGACCTGGGTTATTATAACCTATAGCTACGCTAAGAAGCAAAAGTAAAGTTAGTATCTTATTTATAAGAATTATGAATTCCATATATTTATTTTCTGTATCTATATAATAAGGTATAATACAAAAAGATATTAAAAACATAATTATCAAGCCCGAAATTTCACTAAATGTTATAATTTTATCTATACTAGTAAAAGTGCTCAAAACAGCAAAAATAAAATATAATCCAAATAGAAATAAAATAACAGCATCAGTTTTTTTTATGCTTAATTTATTTATATATATATTAGTTATCCATAAAATAACTATCACTATAGGCATAATCACTTTTCCAAACCTTATAATATCTGTTGCAAAAATGCTTGAACTAAGAAAATAAAGTATTATTAAAATAGCAATATTTGTTTTAAATAATCGTGAAATTTTAGTCACCACCTATATAATGTTTTTATAATCTAGCCTCTTTCGACTATTTAATTTTACCAAACATAAGATTTTTTAATTCTACACTATTAAAAGGATTAAAAAATAAAGCATTCTCATAGTCATCTAATATCTCTCGTGAGAAACTACAATCTGATGCTAATATCATTCCTTTATGCAGCTTCGCCTCTAGCATTGGTAATCCAAACGTTTCTATATATGAAGGAAACACTAAAATTGATTTTGTATAGTACTCAAATACCTCTTCCCTTGAGATTTGACCTATGAAACTAATAGGCAATCCAAGATCTACAGTTTTACTATATAAAGAAGTAATATGATCTGTTTCATCTCCTTTTAATGTAAAGATGACATGAAAGTCTATGGTAGCTTCTTTTAATAATTCTTCACATGCATCAACTATAACTCTATGGTTTTTATAATATCCACTCCCTGCAGGATAAAAAAAAGTCCTCCTACTTTCTGAATTTGCATTATAGAATTTTTTTGGCTCTATATTAACTTGTGGAGGTCTTACTTCTATTTTTTCTTTATCAACTTTTATCATTTCAAGACATTTTTCTTTCATCCACTCTGTTTGTACTATTATATTGTCTGCCTTTTTAATAGAGTTTATTATTCCCTTTCCTATAATATTTTGATAAACCCATAGCTTTTTATCGTCTATAAATTTAAATCTATAATCTACAAATGGTAAAGATTGATGTACATATAAAGTCTGATTAATACCCTTAACTCTTGGAATTGTTAAATTTTGTAGTGATAGTACCTTATCAGCACTATATTTTTTTACTAATTTATGTGCAATAAAATAATCAAAATACAATCTATGAAACCAGCTTTTTTTGATCCACGGATATCTTAATATCTTAACATTCTCTCTTGATTCCAGTCTAGGCTTACTTACAACAAATATCCATTCAATATTCTTATTTTTTTGATTAACTGCATTCTCATAATATTCATTAAGTATTGAAAGAGCCCCACCTGATTCAGCCGGTACATCAAATACCATTATCTTCATCCTACTCCCCCCATACAACTCTATTCACATAATCTGTATAAGACAATATTATTCTAAGCACCTTATCAGACACATTAGGCATACTATAATCCCTAACTAACCTTAATGTCTCTTTTTCTTGAATTTCTAAAACTTCTAGCCCCTGAAGAATCCTCTCTTTCTTAAGCCCCACCATCATAACTGATGCTTCTTCCATAGCTTCTGGTCTTTCATGAGCTTGTCTTATATTAAGAGCTTTAAAACCAAGAATAGATGACTCTTCACTAATAGTTCCACTATCACTAAGAACTGCTTTTGCTTTGATTTGAAGTTTCACATAATCATTAAAACCTAAAGGTTTCATTGTTTTTACTAAAGGATTAAATTCAATGCCCTTTGCTTCAATCATCTTTCTAGTCCTAGGATGTGTACTTACAATTAGAGGCATTTTATATTTTTCTGCTACTGCATTTAAGCTTTCAACTAAATCTAAGAAATTAACTTCTGAATTAATATTTTCTTCTCTATGTGCAGATACAACAAAATATTTTCCTCCTTCAAGTCCTAACCTTTCAAGTACATCTGATTTATCTATATCATCTCTTCTAGAGTTAATAACTTCAAACATTGGGCTACCCGTCTTAATAACTCTATCAGCAGGTATTCCTTCTCTTAATAAGTATTCTCTTGCTATATCACTATAAGTAAGGTTAATATCAGCTGTATGGTCCACAATTTTTCTATTTGTTTCTTCTGGTACCCTCTGATCAAAGCATCTATTACCTGCTTCCATATGGAATATTGGAATATGTCTTCGCTTAGCTGCAATGGCGCATAGACAGCTATTTGTATCTCCAAGCACTAGAAAAGCATCTGGCTTTACTTCTTCCATAATGGGATCTATCTTTATAAGAATATTTCCTATAGTTTCTACTGCTGTTCCAATAGCTGCATTAAGGAAGTAATCTGGTTTCTTTAACTTGAAATCTTTAAAAAATACTTCATTTAATTCATAATCATAATTTTGTCCCGTATGAACTAAAATATGTTCTATTGCTTCTGACTCTTCTAATTTATTTATAACAGCTGACAATCTAATTATTTCAGGTCTTGTTCCTACAACTGTCATCACTTTTAACTTCTTCATATGCTCTATACCTCCAAGTAGTAAGTATCCGGTTTTTCTGGATCAAATTGTTCATTGGCCCACATGATAGTAACCATATCTGTATCTCCAAGATTTTCTATGTTATGTGTGTAGCCAGTAGGTATATCTACAACTTCCATCTTTTCTCCACTAACAACATACTCTATGATTTCATCAGAATCTATCTTCCTAAAACGTATAACCCCTTTACCACTCACCACAAGAAACTTCTCATTTTTAGTGTGATGCCAGTGATTCCCTTTTGTAATTCCAGGTTTAGAAATATTCACGGAAACCTGCCCTCTATCAGGAGTCTTTAAGAATTCAGTAAATGAACCCCTATTATCCACATTCATTTTTAGTTCATAGCTAAATTGTTCTTCTGGTAAATAACTTAAATATGTACTGTATAGCTTCTTAGTAAATTCATTAGACATATCTGGTATATAACGTTCTTCCCTGCTTTTTCTAAATGAATAGATTAAATCAGCAATATCCCCAAGGGTAATAGTATGAAATATTGGTACTTCACAAAAGTCTCCATTTTTATTTTCATCACCATCGAGAGCATTAATTAATTCGTTAACCACATCATCTATATACACAAGGTTCATTACAACACTTGGATCGTTCACAGTTATAGGTAAATCATGAGCAATATTATGGCAAAATGTTGCTACAGCGCTGTTATAATTTGGCTTGCACCACTTTCCAAATACATTTGGAAATCTATAAACTAATACTTTAGCTCCAGTTTCTTTACTATAATTAAATAGCAAATCTTCTCCATACTTCTTACTCTTTCCATAGGGATTATCAAGTTCAGCTTGAATTGATGATGAAATCATTACCGGGCAGTTATTCCTATATCTTTTAAATGTGTCAAGTAGAGTAGATGTAAACCCAAAGTTGCCTTCCATAAATTCCGATTGTTCTTTAGGGCGATTTACTCCAGCAAGATGAAATACGAAATCAGCTTCCTTACAGTATTCTTCAAGTAAAATAGGATCAGTATCTCTATTGTATTCATAAATATCTGTGTATTTTCTATTTTTAAGTTCTGCTACTAAGTTTTTCCCGATAAAACCTTTTGCTCCTGTTATAAGTATCCTCATATCTTATACCAGCCTTTCAGATTTATTTAGAAACCTCTTTTGTAATTGCTGCTTCATTTCTAGCTGTAAAATACTCTAATTCCTGTCTTACATATTCAAGTGATAATAACTTTTCTTTAATTTGTTCTATATTCAATCTTTCAGTGTTATCAGAATTGTACTCTTCATCAGTTGAAAGTTTTTCGCATCCTTCTACAAAATACTTATCATAGTTAAGATCTCTTTTATCAGCGGGAACTCTATAGAATCCACCCATATCGTCAGCCTTTATATATTCTTCCTTAGTAAGAAGTGTTTCATATCTCTTTTCACCGTGACGAGTACCAATAACCTTAATTTCATTATCAGCATTAAATAGTTCTTTAACTGCTTGTGCCAAATCGCCTATAGTAGAAGCTGGTGACTTTTGAACCATGATATCGCCCGCTTCAGCATTTTGGAAAGCGAAAACTACAAGTTCAACAGCTTCTTCAAGACTCATCAAAAATCTCGTCATATTAGGGTCTGTTACTGTCAAGGGTTGTCCACTCTTAATTTGTTCAATAAACAATGGTATTACAGAACCCCTTGAAGCCATAACATTACCATAGCGAGTTCCACAGATAAGAGTTCTATCAGGGTCTACTGTCTTTGATTTTGCAACAAACACCTTCTCCATCATAGCCTTTGAAATTCCCATAGCATTGATAGGATAAGCGGCTTTATCAGTTGAAAGGCAGATTACCTTTTTTACACCCATCTCAATTGCACCAGAAATAACATTATCAGTACCTAATACATTGGTTTTTACCGCCTCTAACGGGAAAAATTCACATGAAGGCACCTGCTTTAAAGCTGCTGCATGAAAGATATAATCCACCCCATGCATTGCATTCTTTACACTAGCAAGATCTCTTACATCCCCAATATAGAACTTAAGTTTATCGTCCTTATAAAGCTTTCTCATATCATCCTGTTTCTTCTCATCACGAGAGAAAATACGAATTTCTTTAATATCCGTATCCAAGAATCTTTTCATAACAGCATTACCGAATGATCCAGTACCACCTGTAATTAATAAAGTTTTATCTTTAAACATGTTTTTCCTCCTGCAAAAAAATATTATCTATATAACTAGTACGATTTTTTGAAATGCTTTTTAATAAATCATTATATTTAGAAGTCTGTGCTTTTCTTTCTAATTGTTGCTCAGCATATTTTCTAGCATTATTTGATAAATCATCTAATTCATGCTTGTTGTTGTAATAATATTTAATGATTTCAATTAATGATTCCTTCTGAAAACTATCTACAATGGCTCCAAGACTACTATTTTTTATCTCATTCGATATATAACTATCTGAATCAAACATACCGAGCAATGGACTTCCCGCAGCTAGGATTTGGCCAATTTTAGATGGTAACGCAATCTTCGTCATATCTTTTTCAAGTGAAACTAGTTCTAAGTCTCCTAGACTATAGGCGCTTGAAATTAATTCTATTGGTTGTAGTGGAAAGAGAAAGGTATTTTTTAACTCTCTTCTTTTTATACTTTTCTCCATACTATCTTTATAAGATCCATTTCCTATTATCACAAATTTAATATCATTGTACTCTTTATCAAGTTCTTGGGCTGCATCTAGTATTACTTCCCAATTTTGAAATAATCCAATGTCACCAGCATAAGAAATATAAAAAGACTGTTTATCTAAATTGAATTTTGAAAACAACTCATTATCACAACGATCTACTTTTTTTATTCTATGTATATCCACCCAATTTTGTATAACTTCTACTTTATCTTTACTACACCCCTGATCAGTAATGGTTTTTTTCATGTCTTGGGAAATTGTCACAATCTTATCGTTATGCTTATATACATTTTTCTCAAGTTTTCTTAATAACTTAACTAGTATATTTTTTTCACTCAGTTTTTTCATTTTTATAAGTGTATCTGGAAATAAGTCTTGCGCATTATATAGCGTTGGTGCTATTTTGCTTAATTTAGACCCCAATAACCCTAAAAATGGAGGTGTACTATAAATATATATAGCATCAGCTTTATGTTTTTTCACCTCTCTGTAAATATCAAAAGTTAAAAATACATATTTTATCATGCGAATAAATAAACCCTTGCCTTCTCCCATTTTTGAACCAACTCTAATTACCTTTACGTTATTAGAAACCTGTTCAATTGGATGTTCCAAGTAATACTGTCTAACTTCTTCAGTTATTCTTCTAGAAGGAAATCCTGTTATGACAGTAACATTATTGTTATGTTCGCCTAAATCTAAAGCTAATTCGTATAACAAAGAATGCCTTTCCTTAGCTAAATGTCCCACAAGAAATGTAATATTCATGATTCTATCTCCCACTTAATTATTTTCATGGATGAGTTTGTAGAAATAAACCTTACCCAAATTTGCATCTTCATTAACATAATTCTGCCACCCAAACTTCTCGTAAAACTTTATAGCTCTTATATTTGTATTGGGCGTCTCTAGTATGATAGATTTATAACTTCTTTCTTTTGCAACTTTTTCGAAACCCATTAACAATTGTTCCCCAATACCTAGGTGTGAGTATTTTTCTAACACGGCTATACCTGTTAATCTTAAGATAGGTTCTAGAGGTATATTCACATCTTTTACGCTTTTTGAAGTATGATCTACATTATTTTTCTTATATTTAAACTTTGCAATCAATCTTTTTATAGCAGATTTATACTTGTATAAAAACTCACCACTAAATAACAGATATGGTCTTCTTAAAAGTTTCCATACAATTCTATTCATAATATATTTATTCATTTGATTTTTGTACCCTTCTGGTCCCCCATAAACTAAACCTAGCATTTTACCATGAATATCTTTAGCACAAACTGTAACTGCATCTTCAAGTTTGAGTAAATATTTAAATCTTTCAGCGAGGTAAATCCTGGAGAATCTACTGTCAGAAAATAAATGTTCAACGTGTATTTGAATGAAAGAATCTAGATCCTCTTTACTAAAACTTGAAATAATAATCTCTTCTTTCAAATCTATTTTTACTTGTTTATCATTCACTCACATAAATCTCCTTTTCTATATAGAAATTACAAAAAGTATTTAGTCGTATATTGGCATCAACCACTTTTTATAATTTTTCATATTACCTGTGACAGTCTCTATGTAAATTTTTTGAATTTCTCTTGTTATATCACCTTGTTCACCATTTGAAACTACAATACCATCAACGTTAGTAACAGCAGCTATTTCCATTGCTGATCCACATAAAAAAACTTCGTCACATATATATAACTCTGTTCTATCAATATCTCTTTCTATAACTTCAATTTTTAATTGTTCTTTTGCTAATTTAAGAATTGTGTCTCTAGTAATACTCTCTAATATTGATGCTGTCATCGGTGGAGTTATTAATTTACCATCTCTCACAATAAAGAGACATGAACCTGGTCCCTCAGAAACCTTTCCTTGATTATTTAGAAATATAGCCGAATCATACCCATTCTCTAAAGCTTCCATTTGAGCCATCCTACTATTTATGTAGTTAGCACCAACCTTAACTTTTGGAGATAGATTTCGATCACTAATTCTTTCCCAAGAACTTATACAACATTTCATTCCCTTGCTTTTCTCCAAATCATTTCTTGACTTAGCTATAGGTGCAATAAACATATTAATTGGGCCCTTTGAACTCCAAGTACCAAAACCATCAATAAATACCGTTTGACGAACTTGAATATCCTCTTTATACTCATTTGCTCTTACTACATCAATTAAACCTTGTTTTAATTCTTCTATAGAATATTTTTCTTCCATTCGAAACATCTTCATTGAATTTTTTAGTCTCTTATAATGCTCCTCTAAACGAAACGCATATAATTGTTGTTCTTCTTCATTCCAATAACAACGAATACCTTCAAATACATTTGCTCCAAATTGTGATGTCGGTGATAATACATTTATAGTTGCTTCCTGAAGTGGTACGATTCTACCATCTAACCAAATAAGTCTATTACCATTTCTAATTTTCACTTAAATCTCCCCCCACTCATTTATTGATTCAAACTAGTACTTTTCTCTTTAGTATTCTGTTTTAAATCATAGCTACCTTCCATTTTGATTACTTTAAATATAGTTAATATAAAAATCTTCAAATCTAATAATAAACAAACTTTATCCACGTAATATAAGTCGTACTTAAATTTTTCTTCCCATGAAAGTTCATTTCTACCATTTACTTGTGCATATCCTGTAACTCCGGGTCTAACCTCAAATCTTCTTTTAGCATCAACTGGATAATCATCATATTTATATGGATGATATGTAACTGGAGGCCTTGGCCCAACAAAACTCATATCTCCTTTTAGAATATTGAACAATTGAGGGAATTCATCTAAGCTTGAATTTCTAAGAAACTTCCCAATTTTAGTTACTCTTGTATCATTTTCATATGAATCAAGGCCAGTACCAATTTTTTCTGCATTCTCTACCATCGTTCTGAACTTATAAATAGTGAAGTGTTTTCCATCTTTTCCAACTCGTTGCTGCTTAAAAATAATAGGCCCTTTAGAATCAATTCTTATTAGCACTGACGTGATAATCATAATTGGTGATAATAATATTAAAGCAATGATGCCAAGAATTATATCTAAAATTCTTTTAATATATTGATACATATCGAATTGTCCCCTTATATTTTTATTTTATATTTATGTTTAATTAACGTCTTGCTAGTCCTTTTATTAAACCACTTCTTTTTCTACTTCACCCACTATTTTAGATACTACTCGCTTAACTTCTTGTTGATTTGCTTTATAAAAGTCCTTAGACTTATCTATTAGCGTAGCTTCAAAATTCCTTATATCCTTTATCCCTTTAGCAAATAGCTTGTCTACTTCTTTTACATCACTTACTTTATTTACATTACAAAAACTTCGTGAAAGAATAACCATGCTTGACGATATACGGTAATGTTCAGTTATTATTTTTTCTGCCCTCAAGGTTCCTTCTCCAATTTGTGCAATTCCTCCAAAACCATAGGCAATACCTTTTTGTCCTATCTTATTACAAAGCATCTCTACGGTACCATCAGCTAATAGTTCAAACATAAATTTCATATTATATCCGAGATGTAGGTCATTAAGTCCTATATGTACATAATCAATCCCATTAATCGATAAAATTGAATCTATATTATCAACTGCTTCAGGGGTTTCTAATAGTAGACAGACTTTACATCTTCCATCAACATATTTAATAAACTTTTCGACTTCATGCTTAAATTTAAAAAATGGTAGCATCACAATATCAGCACCATCAGCTATAACCTTGTCAATTTCATCTTTTGAACCTTCATAAATTGGATTAACTCTTACAAGCAGCTCTGCTTTAGTTAATACTTGTCTAATCTTCTTTACATCCTCAATACTGTGGCGTGATATAACAGTATCCAAATGGCCTTGTCTTTCTTCTTTACCATTAATCTCAAGGTCAATAAATATCCAATCCACACCGTTTTTTTCAGCTATTTGAGCTACATTTTCTTTGTTTGTTATATACATCAACTTTAAAGCCACAATATTTCCTCCCCAACAAAATCTATAAAATAACTAAAATACCAAAAACCCATACAACACCTATAATTCCAATGCATTCAGCGATTTCGCTGATTGAATGGTTATACCTGTAACCATTCTGTAATATTCCAACTACATACTCAAGCAATAGAACCCTTGCTATTACTACATTTGCGCCCTTGTTATTACTACATTTGCACCCTTGTTATTCTTTTCCGATACTCACGACGATATATACATCCAATCAAAAGTTTCCGAATTTATCGACCACCATCTACCACCAACTCTTCAAACCCTTTATTTAACTAGCTTTCAGCGGTGGTCAATGATTTTATATCTACCACCATTAATCACTCATTTTTCTTCTCTAGACTCTATTGCAAGATATTCACTTCCATCATCAACAAGAATCTTCATTTGACTTATGGCAATCTTGTTTAACTTTTCAAGCCTCTGGCTCTGTTCCATACCATCATTAATCAAAACTGCATTTAAGCTCTCAAGGTTCGACAAGCATACCAATTGAGATACGTTAGCATAATCTCTTATATTTCCAGCCTTATCTGGATTGTTCTCTCTCCATTCCTTTGCAGTCATACCAAACAAAGCCATATTGAGTACATCCGCTTCAGATGCGTAGATAAAGTTCTTTTCTTTCCCACTCAATTCTTTAGGTATAATATTTTCCTTAATTGCATCTGTATGAATTCTATAGTTAATCTTGGTCAAATTTCTTTTAATGTTCCAATCTAATTGTCCCTGTTCCTGATCTTTCAGCCTTTGAAACTCTTTTATGAGGTACAGCTTAAATTCAACCGATACCCATGATGCAAACTCAAACGCAATATCTTTATGAGCATATGTTCCGCCATATCTTCCTGGCTTAGATACAATACCAATTGCATTGGTGGCTTCAATCCATTTTCTTGATGTGAGAACAAAGCTATTTAATCCTGCTTGATTTCTAAACCCCTCGAATTCGATGGGATTAAAATCTGGGTTATTGAGTTTTTCCCAAATCCCTAGAAATTCAATGGTGTTTCGATTTCTTAACCAATTTTGAATAATATAATCTGTTCTTTTTTCATCCTTATATTTTGCAATATCAGTAATAGAAATATAATCTTCATTATTTACTGTGTTGATGACAACTTCTCTTCCTTGAACATCTATTTTCTTATTTTTAGGCGTCATGGTTGTCTCCCCCTTCATCACAGCATTCTTAAGTATTTTTCACCTATTCTTAACCATTTGAACTTGTAATTATTTCTTACATGTTCATGAGTAGTTTATCATATCATTTTGAACTCATCGAAATTTTCGAGTAGTTGCTCAGACCTACATATTGCATAGCAAACTTTTTTCTTGACATTTCTTATGCTACATATTGTGGTTCTGATTACTTCACCATACTCACGTCGATATATACATCCAATCAAAAAGTTTGCTTTTTTATCGACCACCATCTACCACCGTATTCTGAAACCATTGATAATACTAACTTTCATCGGTGGTCGATGATTTCCTATCTACCACTTTTTCGAAAGTGCCTATGCAGTATATTGTATTTGAATACTTATTCTCCGCAATATATGTACTTTTTTTTGGTCATCCTTACATCATACCACCCTTAAAGCCAAGGTACTTCCTCCCCTGGCCCTTCATCTTCATCGCCTTCACTTCCATCTTCATGCACACTGCGCTTTGCTTTTCCATTTTTATAACTGATCACACCACCGGTAGGGCACACCTCATCAAAATTCTCGGTCAGAAATTGATTGAACAAACTGTCCTCATGGTCATTTTCAAGTAGAAAAGCAGAGTACAATCTTTCCACGGTTTTTCGATTCGCATCACACACTCTTTCTTCTGTCATGCCTATCAATCCAGTTAATCTGGGAACAGCAATTGCTGCAATGATTCCTAATATTGCTATCACAATAATTAATTCTACTAAAGTAAAACCTTCAGATTTTTTATCCATTGTTCTCACCTCAAAAAATATTTATCAACTTGAACTGTCAAGTAATCCTTGACAGTTGGATTTTAAACCCCATCTAATTCGATGGAATTAACCCTTTCCTTGTTCAAGTTTCTTCTGCACACTTTTTACATGTTCAATAAAATCTCTCTCTACTTTTGTTAATTGATCTTTGCTTCGTTGTTTGTACTTCTCATACTCTAATTCAGCTTTTATTTTAGCCTCTTCATGACTGATCTTTCCCGAATGATCCAGCAATTCACTTCCACTCATTTTTATAAAGTCATCTAATTTCTCTATCCAGTCCTTCATATACATTGGCCTTTGTCGAATGGCTTGGAGTTCAGCAAATTCTAAATATGCGGTGACTAATCTATTCAAAATCTTAATTTCATCTTCCTGTAAATAATTCTTGGCGATGGATGCATCGGCTTTTCTTAAACTTTTTCCATCAAAGGATGTCATTCCCATGAAGTCCTTTTCTGCATCAACACGCAAATAAACAATTTCTGCAGCTGTATGCCCCCGCCCTCATTTACTCGCAAAAAATCACATTCAAGATATTTTTTTATGCTTTCTTCCCTCAATTTATCTTTGTTTAACTGGTATTTATGATAATGTTCATCGTATTCAACACATAAATCAATTTCTGGAAAATAAAAATCAATTATATAACCATTAATTCTATATTGATATTCAAAGCTTACTATCCCATACAAGGCTTTCTCGAGTATCTCTTTAAAGTTTCTTTCTTTTATTGGCCGTACTTGGAAATCTAAATTTACATCATATTTTTTATTTAAATGTTTAATCATATCATTGAAATTATCAAGATTATTACACCTCATAGATATGTCAAACAAGGTTACTAATGGATAGTGTTTAATATTACGACTTATTTCTCTACTGCCTTCAATCCGCGTGATTCTAAATTCCCAAACTTTAAAATTACTGTTAATCCTTTCAATCTCTTTTAGGTGCCAATTTATTGAAGGTACTTCATCACCTGGTGATACATCTGTATCGTCATCACTTACATCTTCATGATTTCCTTAACCTAAATATTTTTAATGTGGAGACAACTGTTAATTATCTTATTTTTGTGACCCCAGCCCATAGCTTCGCCCATTCACATAATTTCCATTATGCTACATAGCTTGCTATGACCTTTAATACTTCCATTAGGGCCGAAACACCTAAAGTTTATATCAAAGTTTGTCCACTAATTCTATACCAAGTTCTACAATTCTTTCTTCATTCATAAAGCGTAATCTTACTTTTGCTCTACCTTTTCTTGCATCTACTTTAACAATTTGACCTTCAAGTCCTACTAAAGGTCCTGAGGTAATTTTAACTTCATCATTCTCTTTATACAGTGTAGAAATTCCGATATTATTCTCTTCATTGTCTATAAGAATTTTTAGAACTTCTAGTTCTCTTTCATCTACTGTTAATATTTCTTCTTCATCTCTTAATAACTTTATAATACTTGGAATCTCTTTTATTTTATAATATGTATCAATATCTACAATTCCCTTTAAAAGCACATAACCAGGAAATAGTTTTCTCTTTATGTTCCTCCACTTTCCTTCTTTTCTTTCTTTAAGCTCTCTCGTAGGAACAATTGCTTTAAATTCATTGCCCAGTTCTTTTTCAATTATTTTTTTTGCCTTTTCTTCTTGATTTGTCTTTACAAATAACACATACCAAGAATCTTTGTTTTGTAGGTTCATATATTTGCCTCTCTTTTTAATTGATTAGCTCTTCCCTTCCCCCACATACACAAAAAGCCATATTTCTATGACTTCACCTATCCATCTATAAGCTTTTCTATTTAATACAACATATTTCCCTATACTAGGATGTCATCTGTCTAGGTGAAAAGTCCTGAACAAATATAATTATACTATTAATTCTTGGTATTTTCAATGAATTAGGGGAAATTTTAACTAAACACCGATTCTCATTTTTTGACATAATTCGACTTTGACATTATGGCATAAATAATGGGGACACCCTAACTAATATAGAATGTCCCCAAAAATTAATGGAGGAATTGCTTTACACCTTTTACATATACATCTTTTAGATTCCATAAACCATCTATTATGAGTAAATCTGCATCTTTGCCTGCTTCTATTGAGCCTTTTTTATCATAGACCCCAATATATTTTGCTGGATTTTCTGATGCCATTTTTACTATATCTCCTATGGATGCATCTATGTTTTTAACTACATTTTGAACTGAGCCTAAATATCCTAGCTCTAAGTCCTTTACATTTTCATAGTCATATTTATAGATTCTATCTTCTCTGCCATCATCATAGGTTAGTTTTAAATAATCTCCATCAGGTGAAAATGTACATTGTCTAATATAATGGTGGAATGGCTTCTTCACATGGGCTAGACCTACAGCATCTGATGTTAAAAATATTCTCTCAGGTCCCTTTAGCTTATACATTATTTTAAAAGCTTCAGGCTTAACAGTCATTCCTGTTTGCTTTGCAAACTCTGCATACATATCATCAAAATACATAGCAGCTCCAGCCACGCCTAATCTTCTATGATGGAATCCTCTCATACCACTAAAAGTATGAGTGAATCCGCCTAATCCATAGTCCTTTAATGCTTTTATATCTTCAAACTCAGCAGCACTATGACCTATAGATATTTGTATTCCTTCTTTATTTACGTATTGAATAAACTCTAAGGAGCCTTCTAGTTCAGGAGCCATTGTAATCAGCTTTATGTTTTCTTTTCCAGCACTTTGGAAGAATTGCTCTAGTATTTCTATAGAAGGAGTTAAGCAATATTCTTCTTTTTGCATGCCTTTAAATTCTTTGTTAATAAAAGGTCCTTCTAAGTGAAATCCTAATATATCTGCTCCTTTTTCAGGGCTGTAGTTTTCTATAGCTTTTTTACCTTCTACAAGCTGAGAATTTATTTTCTCTAATGAATCAGTTCCTGTAGTCGGTAAATAGGAAGTCACTCCTTCTTTTACTAGTTCCTTTGACATGTTTTCTAAGGATTTTTCGGTACCTTCATGGACAAATGAACCTGTAGCCCAGCCATGGATGTGAAGGTCTATAAACCCAGGTACAATTATATTGTCCTTATAGTCTACAAATTCTCCTTCAAATTCTTCAAAGATTCCTTTAATCTTTCCATCTTCTATTTTTAAATATCCCTCTTTATAACCTTGGGGAGTATATATTCTTTCTGAATATAGGTACATAGGATAACACCTTCTTATTTTAAATTCCAATACTCCTTATTAACTGCCATCAAATCGTCTAATACAGCCTTAGCCTTTTCAGGCTTTGTCACTGCACGATTTAAAGTAAGAGCTTCTAAAGCTTTTTGATAATTAGATTCTAGACATGCTTCTACTGTTAGTTTTTCATATGCATGTTGGTTTTCCATAAGGCCTTTGTAGAATGTCTTTACTTCTCCGTATGGATATAGCTTTGCTCCATCTTTTGATAATTCTCCAGCTACTTCTACTAGGGCATCTTCTGGCATATTTGGTATTATGCTTCTGCCTTTATTTACACCCATCAAAATAAATACTTTCTTTAAATCAAAAGCAATAGACTCTGCTACTTCTACCATCATATTGCCATGAACCTCACCTATTAGTAGTGGTATATCTTCTAGTGATTGTTGTTCAGTAGCTTTTCTACATATATCTAGTACTTGTTTTTCACGGCCTTTTTTTGCTTCCTCGGATCTAGTAAAGTTAGGATTGCTAGCTTTTGCAATATCATCTGCAAAGAAATAATATTGTAAATATGTGTTTGGTAAATACTCAGGGAAGAATTTCATCATTCTATTTACATTTTTATAAGTATCTAACCATGACTGATCTCTTTGCTCTGCATTAAATGGTTTAAATTCATGGTCTAATAAATAATTCTTTAGCTTTGGTAATAAATCTTCTCCTGTTTTTGAGTTGTATAGTTTTGTAAACCATCCAAAATGATTAAGTCCAAAGTATCTAGGTTCTATGTCATACATATCTACTTCTAATATTTTTGCAAAGGACTTTATCATAGAATAAGGCTGGTCACACATATTTAGTATCTTATCATCATGTGGAAATACTTTAGATAATGCTAATCCTACTATGGCTGCTGGATTTGTATAGTTTAATATCCAAGCATCTGGAGCGTATTCTCTAATCTTATTTACCATATGAATCATAGGCTTTATAGATCTCATGCCATAGGCAAATCCTCCAGGTCCACAGGTTTCTTGTCCAATTAGGCCATATTTTAGTGGTATCTTCTCATCATGGCTTCTCATTTCAAAGCCGCCGACTCTCATTTGAACGAAAGCATAGTCTATTCCTATATATGCCTTGTCTTCATCATCTGTAAATACTAGCTCTACATCTGGACAATATTTTTCCATTGTAAATCTAATATAGTCTTCTTGTACATCTATTCTACTTTTATCTATATCAAATAAAATTAATTTCTTAAGGGGAAATCTTTCTTTATAATTAACTAAACTGCCAATCAGGGCTGGGGTTCTAGTACTACCAGCGCCTACAATAGCAACTGTTAAAGGTCTGCGTTCCACTATAATCACTCCTCGTCTGTCATATGAATGTATGATATTAATATTTGTACTAAAGTGTGTAGTCCAATTCTAGAAATTAAATCATTGTACTTTGTCTGAGTATCATCAGCAAAGCAAAAAAGGTTGTAATTTGCAATTTTCTGCAGTGAATTGTTTGTAAAAGAAGTAAGGGCTATTACATCTACACCCCTTGCTCTTGCAGTTTTTGCTATGGTTAATATCCTTTCAGTTTCACCAGATAAGGACATCACTATTACACTTTCATCTAAGGCAAGTGAATCTCCTAATACATCAATTATATTTGGATCTTCTATTAATATTGCCTTTATATTTAGTAGAGCAAGCCTAGAGCACAATAGATTTGCTATTGGCTCTGAGGCTCCTCTACCTATTACGTATACTATTCTTGAACTCAATATTTTCTTCGTTATTTTGTTAATATTGTCCTTACTTTGAAGAGATAAGGTTTTAGTTACTTCAGTATTGATACTATCTAACACATCTTCAAAGGACAAATTAGGCTTATTTTTTCCCTTATCCTTTAAATAATCTTTTACATAATACCTAAGTTCGCTGTATCCTTCAAAACCGAGCTTTTTAGACAGATTGATTATGGAAGTTTTTGACACATAGATGGCGTCTGCTATTTCACTTGCAGATGAATCTTGTATCTTTCTTGGATTATTCATTATATACTCGACTATTTTCTTTTCAAGATGAGTTAATTCATCGTATCTCTCTGTCAATTTGCTCAGTTTCAATTTTACGCCAGCTCCCCTCTTAATTCTTTATCTACAGCATTCTTAACAAATTCCACATTCGGACCAAATACTATATGAATATGATTCTTGGCTGGGAAGAATATTCCCGATGTACCAGATTCCTTAAGTCTTTCTTTATTCACAATATGCATGTCATTTAAGTCTATTCTAAGTCTAGTGACACAGTTTTCTACGTTTACTATATTTTCTCTGCCACCTATGGCCTCTATTACTATTTTGGCAACTTCATCATACTTCTTTTCCTTTAATAGAGTATTGTATTCTACTTCGTCCTCTTCACGACCAGGTGTAGGTATGTTCCATTTCTTAATTGCCCAGCTAAATGAAAAGTATGTAATTATGGCTAATGGAATACCTACTATAAATAGATTATACCATGAAGTGTTTTCATACATTAGTCCAAATATAGCAAAGTCAAATATAGTTCCTCTAATATAACCTACTCCTGTTTTTAGAGCTGCTAATGCTACTGCACCAGATGCTGCTAAGAATACATACCAAACATAAAGTAATGGAGCAATAAATAGGAATGAGAATTCCATTGGCTCAGTGATGTTACCTAAAAATGGTGTAAGTACCATAGTTAAAATAATACCTTTAACAAACTTTTTGTTTTTATAGAAAGAAGTTCTATACATTGCAAGACCTATGGCAGGTATCATAAATAGTGTAACAAGCATTTGGTTTTGAGCCATAAATCTAGTTAATTCTGGTACCATTCCCCAAGCTTCATGAGATGGTCCTAAATCAAATAATATTTTATTAAGTGCAGGTAATACTCCTACAAATTCTTCTCCTGCAATCATATATACTCCACCAGCTGGTGTAAATCTAAGCATTGCACTCCATACATGGTGAAGTCCAAAAGGTATTAAAAGTCTTACCATTACAATATTTAAGAATACTCCCACATACCCACTTAAAATAAGTGAAGACATGGAAATAAGTCCCTTAGTTACAAATTGCCAGAAGAATGGGATTATAAGCCCTACAACAATAGTAGCTCCAATAGTAACTATAGGTACAAATTTCTTTCCACTAAAGAAAGCAAATGCTATTGGCAGTTCTTTTTCATGATATCTGTCAGTTAGCCATGCTGCTATAAGACCACTTATAATACCACCTAGCACGTCAAGTCTAAGAGTTTGAATACCTAATACCATTCCTTGTCCTACTTGTGCCATTTGATCAGCAGGTGCTAAATTACCTGATGTCTTTAGCCATACATTTATAGTTGCATTTAAGATTAAATAAGAAATAATTGATGAAAATACTGAGATGCCTTTTTCTTTTTTAGATACTCCATAGGCAACACCCATGGCAAAAAGTATAGGAATATTAGCAAAGATTACGTCTGCAATGCTTCTCAATCCAACTAAAATTGCTTGAAGAGTTGGGTTTCCTAAGAAAGGAACCCTTTCAATCATGTAGCCCTGTACTAAAGCTCCTGTCAGTCCTAGTGCCATCCCCACTGGCGCCATTACAGCTATAGGCAATAGTAGTGAACGACCAAATCTTTGAATGTTTTCACTAAATCTTCCTCGTTTTGACATACTCCCACTCCTTATCAGAATATTGTGAAAGCGCTTTCATGATTAGCTTATTATATATATACACATAAAACAATATTTTACTAATATTTAAGTCTTTGACCGCGTGTTTTTACTTTGGTCAGTTTTTGTGACTTAAGTAAACTATACCCCTTTAAACTGGTTTATAAAGTTAACTAATATATCTACAGATTTTTCTAGGATTAAATCTCCTTTTTCTTTTGTAGCAAATGTAGGATTGCCGTGTATTCCGTTTTTTGTTCTCATTTTACTTCCTATTCGAACCATTCTCCTTCCATTTACTACTGTACCAGGGAAAGGAATAGAATAATCTTCTACAGCTTTGTCCATTTTCACTAGCTCTGGACATATGGATAATAGCAAGGATGTTTCTACTTCATCACCATGACCGCCTTTTTCTTGCTCACATATTTCTTCTTCCATACTTCCCCATATTTCATCGAAATCAGTTACTGCTAAATATATACCAAGCTCATTGTGTAGTTCTGATGATAATAATCTTAGTGGAGGCTGTGTACTAACTCCTATATCTAATAGCATAAATTTCTTTACTCCTCTTTTAGCAAATGGTCTAATAATATCTGCAATAATATCCATAAATAATCTAGGATTAATAGATACACTACCAGGCCAATCAATAAATGCTGGATAATAGCCTTGTTCTAGTGTAGGTAAAAGTACTATATCAGCTTTTTCAACAAGTCTTTTTGCTAATTCTTGTACAATATAATAATCACATCCACAAGGGAGATGTGGACCATGTTCTTTAAGAGCACCACCTATAGGCAATACAATTATTGAATCCTCATTAATAATTTTTTCTACTTCTTCGTAAGTTTTTTCTGCTAAAATAATTCCTTTCATTAACCTTCACCCTTTCTTTAAATATGTTCTTTATTATATAAATGACATGAAACAAAATGTCCCTTTGAATATTCTATTAACTCAGGTACTTCTTCTTCACATATGGCTAGTTTCTCATTGCAACGAGAGCAAAATCTGCAACCATTACTAGTCTTTTGTTGACTTCCTTTATTTATTTCTACCTTTTTTCTTTGAGAAGCTCTTTCAGGATCTGCTATAGGCACTGAGGATAATAATAATCTTGTATATGGATGTAAAGGATTATTATATAAACTCTCACAATCTGCTAACTCAACCATTCTGCCTAAATACATAACTCCTACTCTATCTGATACATACTGAACAACACTTAAATCATGAGAAATAAACAAATATGTTAGCTCTAATTCTTTTTGCAAATCTATAAGTAAATTTAATATTTGAGCTTGAATAGAAACATCTAATGCAGAAACAGGTTCATCTGCAACGATGAATTGTGGATTTAGAGCTAAGGATCTTGCAATTGCTATTCTCTGTAATTGTCCTCCACTAAACTCACCTGGATGTCTATCTAGATAAGAGGAACTAAAGCTAATATAACTCAGCAGCTCTTTTATTCTTTTTTCTCTACTATTTTTATTGACACCATGTATTTTTAAAGGTTCTTCTAATATTGTTTTTAAAGTCATTTTAGGATCAAGTGAGCCATAAGGATTTTGAAATATCATTTGGAGATTAGGCCTAATGGCAAGTAGCTCTTTTCCAGATTTACTAGTCAGCTCCTCTCCCTTGAAAAACACCTTTCCTGAAGTTGGCTCCAGCAAACGGAGTACCATTTTTCCAGTTGTAGATTTTCCGCAGCCAGACTCTCCAACAAGGCCAAAGGTTTCACCTTTATTTATAGAAAAGCTTATATTATCAACTGCTTTAACTATTTTTTTGTTGTTGCCTAACAGTCCACTTTTTAAAGAGAAATATTTTTTCAAGGATTCTACTTTTACTAATTCATTATTCATTGTAATTTAACACCTCGTTTTTAAAGCATCTGACAAAATGACCTGGTCTAGTCTCATATAGCTTTGGTTTTTCGCATTTGCACCTATTAAACTTTGCTGGACATCTATTATAGAAGGCACAGCCTTCATTAGCTGTATCTTCAGCTAATGACTCATTTTGTAAAGGCTTCAATCTTTCTTTGCTTCCTATGACAGGTATTGAGTTAAGTAATCCCTGAGTATAAGGATGTAGTGGAGCTTTGAAAATAGTCCTTACATCTGTTTTCTCTACTATCTTTCCATCTAGCATAACAGCTACAGATTGACAAAACTCTGAGACCACTCCTAGGTCATGTGTTACTAGCAAAATTGAAGTATTAGTATTTTCGTGAAGCTTGTTTAGTAGCTCTAATATTTGAGCTTGAATAGTAACATCAAGAGCTGTAGTTGGCTCATCAGCAATTAATAGCTCAGGGTTTGCAGATAACGCCATTGCAATCATTACTCTTTGGCACATACCACCACTAAATTGGTGTGGATACTGTTTTGCTGCTAGAGAAGGTGATTCGATACCAACTTTGGTAAGCATTTCTACTGCTTTTGACCAAGCTTCTTTTTTATTCATTTTTTCATGAATCATAAATACTTCTGCAATTTGATGACCAACAGTAAATACTGGATTTAGAGAATTTATTGGATCTTGAAATATCATAGAAATCTTGCTGCCTCTTAGCTTTTGTAATTCTCCCTTGTTTTTCAATAGCAGGTTTTCACCGTTTAAATAAATTTCACCTTCAATAGAAAGATTTTTTGAATTTTTTATTAATCCTAAAATAGATTTAGACATAACACTTTTGCCTGCTCCAGATTCACCTACAAGCCCAATTTTTTCTCCTTTTTTTACTGATAGGCTTACATCATCTACAGCTTTAACTATTTTTTCTTTATTCTTAAATGTAACTGTTAAGTTTTTAATATCAAGCAAATTCAACTTAGTATACCTCCAATTACCAATAGACTTATTTAGCCTTATATTAACTTGTCTCTACGAAGTAGTTTAAATATCCCTTAATGTATCTCCAAACAAAGTCCATCCCAAAACAAAAGTAAATATGGCTATTGAAGGATAAACATATGTATACCAATAATGAAATGGCTCACCAGGTATGCCTGAAATCCAGTTGCGTGCAAAGGAGAGCATTTGTCCCCAATCTGCAAAGCCTGGCTCTGCTCCTACTCCTACAAAGCTAAGAGAAGCTGCTACTAGTGATATCCTACCAATATTTATGGATATAAGCACAATAACAGGATAGATAGAGTTTGGAATAATGTGAGTAAAAAATATGCGTAAAGGAGTTGCACCCATGCTCTTAGCTGCAGAAACATATTCTTGTTTTTTAACTGCTAATACTTCACTACGGATTATTCGAGCGTAGTCTGGCCAGCCAAAGATAATAAGTGCAATTATAATCTTATCTAGTCCTTTACCTAATACTATTGTCATGACAATAACTGCAATTAAAAAAGGAATACTCATAAACAAGTCTACAATTCTCATAGTAATATTATCTACAACTCCACCACAGTAGGCGCTAATACCTCCGACTAGTACTCCTATTATAGAGCTGCAAATAACTGTGATAAGCCCAACTATTAATGCTGTCCTACTTCCCCAAATAATACCGTAATATATATCATAGCCTCCTTCAGTTGTTCCGAATTTAGCTACATCGTCTGAAGGCTTTGGAAGAGATGAAAATGAGTGGCGTATAATCATATATGGATTTTCTCCATCTGTTGGCGGAGCAAGTATTGGAGCAAGAATAGCTACTATTACCCATGTTAAAATAATTAGCAACCCAAAAACACCTAATGGCTGCTTAAAAAATTTTTCTAATATATTTGCCATACATATCACTCCAATCTGGTTACAGGGTTTATTACCCAATACAAAATATCAACTAGTAAATTACTAATAATAATTATTAAGCTTACAGCTAGACTTGAGCCTATTATGGCAGGAAAATCTAATCCTAAAGCAGAAGTCACTATAAAGGTTCCCATTCCAGGATAATTGAATATTGATTCAATAACTACTGAGCCTCCTAAAAGTGTAGGAATATGCATTCCCATAAATGTAATAAAAGGTATCAGTGCATTGCGACGAACATGCTTGTTAATAACCATTTTATCTGGAACACCCTTGGTTATGGCAGTATCTACATAGCTTTTATCCATGTTTTCTAATAGTGATGATCTCATTAAACGAACGGCTGCAGCCATAGGACCTGTTGAATATGCAATTGAAGGTAAAATAATATGCTTAAACGAGTCCCAAAATATATCTAATCTTCTGTTTAACAAGGAATCAATCATATACATTCCAGTATAAATTGTAAATTGATCTGAATGGACAATATCTAGTGCAAATAAGCTTAATCGCCCTGGTGAAAATATATCGAATTTTACGTAAAAAATTATTAATAAAAATAAGCCAATAACAAAATTAGGAATAGAAACACCAAATATAGTTACAATTCTAATAAAAAAATCAGCAAAACCATTGTGTTTTTTTGCTGCTATAGTACCTAAAAAAGAACCACTTAAAAAAACTATTATTTGTCCAAATAATAGTAACTCTATTGTAGCTGGTATACGTAAGGCTAAAGCTTTGGCCACAGGCATTCTAGCTGAGTTTGACCATCCTAATTCACCTTTCAAAATACCCTTTAACCATTTTAGATATTGTATATGAAACGGTTCATCTAAACCATAACGTTTTATTAATTCATCTGTTGATACATTTTGTAAATCTTCAGGATTGCTGACGAAAACTGCTATTCTTTGAGATGGGCTTAAAAAAATGACTAAGGAGAATATTACTACAGACAATACAAACAAAATAATAGGAATTGAAATTAGTCTTTTTAATATGTATATTTTCATAGTATCTTGGTATTTCACCTCACTTTGGAAGTAATAAATTTCTGACGAGGTTAATAAGCCTCGTCAGAAATCGTTTATATATTAATCTTTATAAATATCATAATAGTCAACTAAGAATGGGTAAGCAGTTGTATGATAACCTTGAACCCAGTCTCTCATTCCAACTTGTCCAATAACTTGGTAGTGGAAAATTGAAAGTGCATCTTCAGAAGAAAGTTTTTGTAATTCATGTGAAATTTCCTCTGTTCTTTCAGCATCAAATGTTTTTGCTAATTCTTTAATTAATGGGTCGTACTTTTCTTTAGCTAACTCTGTATATCCATTAACTCCAGCATAGTATCCATCAGAATACATATGATATGCTAATGAACAGTATGGATGGTCGTAGCTTGGTAGTATTCCGAATATTGACATTGGAAGTTCTTTATCATTTATAGCACCAACATAAGCAGCCCATGGCAATGAAGTTAGCTCTATTTCAAATTTAGGATTTATTTGTTTTAAATTAGCTTGTAATATTTCAAGAGCACGTTGTCTACTAGTTGAGCCTTCATTATATGGTACAGTAAGCTTAAATCCTTTTTCCCAAAGTTCTCCGCCAAAAGCATTTTTAAAATGCTCTTCTGCTTTAGCTAAGTCAAGATCATATTGAGGATTGTTTGGATTTGCAGTTGGATATCCTACAAGTACTGGACCATATGGTTTTATGCCTGTGCCAAGTAGTACATCGTCAATAAATGTTTTATAATCAAAAGCATAACAAAAAGCTTTTCTTACATCTAAATCACTAAAAATATTGCTTGGAGCACCATTAGAACCAAATTCTTTGTTTCCTATGTATTTATCTCCATTGATATCAAAGTTAAAGTTAATTTTTATTAATTGTGCTGCAGGTATATCTTTAACTACTTTTATTCCTTCGTATCCTTCTACTTGTTGTACTTCAGGCAAGCTAAGCTCAACAAAGTCAATGTCTCCTTTTTGCAATTTTTGAATTGCAATATTGCCTTCTGTAATAATTTCTCTAACAACACGACTTATTTTAGCAGGTCCTTGCCAGTAATCATCAAATCTATCAAGAGTAAGTCTTTCTCCTTGTTGCCATGAGCCTAATTTAAATGGACCTGTTCCCATCATTTTATCATGTAATGTGTTGTTTTCATCTGTAATTGCCACGTAGTCTTTTACTGTTTCTTTAGTTCCTGGCCATGCTCCTTCATCTACTGCCCATTTTTTATTAAGTATTCCATATTCTGCACCATCGTCAGATACTATCTCTATAAATGGAGCAAAGGGTTCTCCTAAATTGAAAACTACTGAATTTCCTTCAACTGTAATAGCTGCATCTAATATATCATAAGCCTTATCCATACCTTCTTTTTCTACTAAAGAATTGAAGGCACCTTCGCCAGTTAAAGCTTGACATAAATCAGATAATGCGCCTACTATGATTCCACGTGTAAAAGTATATTTTACATCTTCTGGAGTAAGAAGCTCTCCGTTATGGAATTTAACTCCTTCTCTAATTGGAAACTCTATGGACATACCTCCATTATCCTTATCCTTTATTAGTTCATTTTCATAGCTTGGTATTTCTGATGCTAAACAAGGCTCTAGTTCTCCTTGCTCATTTCTAACAAGCAATGAATCATAAACATTGTAAGCTATACAAGTAGTTGCTGAACTAGTCATGAAATGAAGGTCTAGTGTTTCAATTGTACTTGTAGTTGCTTCAATAAATGTGTCAGGATTTTTGATTTCTTTTTCTGGAGTAGCTGATTCTTCGCTTTTAGCTGTTTGTTCTTCTGGGGCTTCTGCTGGCTTTGCATTACATCCAGCCATTGTAAAAATAAGAGTAAAGATTAACACGAGAATTAATGTTTGCTTAAATGCTGTATTTTTCATCGTTAATAAAACCCTTCTTTCGTATGTTTTTTTATAAAGTCATCGAATCCGACATAATTCTACATGTTTTGTCCATCTCTGTCCAATCAAGAATACCTATAAAGATTGTTAATTTATAGATAATACCTATACTAACTTTTGTTGTATGTTTGAGGATTTTTACCTATACTTTAAGTTAGTAGTATTAAGGTTTATAGGTATCCAAAAAACCTAAATTTATTATACAAGGTGATTGCTTTGAAGCTTACAGTTTTAGTTGACAACAATACTTTAATAGGAAATAGTTTGTATGGTGAGCCTGGACTATCTTTTTTTATTGAAGATGAAGGGAAAAAGATATTATTTGATTTAGGTCTTACTGATGTTTTTTTGAATAACTCAAGAAATTTAAATATTCCTTTAGATGATATTGATTACATAGTGATTTCTCATGGACATGATGACCATATTGGTGGTCTATTTCATCTAATAAACTATTACAAAGATAATCCTCCAAAGAAAAAACCTACACTGGTAACTCATCCTTTAACATTTGAAATGAAATATTTAAATGGTAAGATTGTAGGAAATGTATTGGCTAGAGAAGTTATAAGCAACTATTTTAATGTAAAGAAGACAACTGAACCATTTTGGATAACTGAAAAGCTAGTATTCTTAGGTGAAATCAAACGTACTCATCCATTTGAAAATTTCACTCCGAGGGCAAAAGTCTTAGTAAACGGTGAATTTATGCCTGATTATTTAGTAGAAGATTCTGCGCTTGCTTATGATACAAATGATGGCTTAGTTGTGATTACAGGCTGTTCTCATTCTGGAATATGTAATATAACTAATGCTGCAATTAGCCTATTTAATAAGGAAAAAGTACTTGATATCATAGGTGGTCTTCATCTACTAAATCCATCTGATGAAAAAATCCAAGGCACTATTGATTATTTAAGTAACTTGCAGCCAACTTTAATGCATCCTTGTCACTGTACAAGGTTAGAATACAAGTTGATGATATCTAAAATATGTGAGATTAAAGAGGTTGGGAGTGGGTCTGTTATAGAGTATTAAAATCAAAAGGATTAAGATTAGTATAATATTATTGCTAATTTTAATCCTTTGTTATTTTAGTGTTGCTTACTAGGAGATTTTTCATTCAACATGTTAGATTATGATTTATTTCCTTTAGCTACTCTACTTTTTTCTTTGCTTTGATATACTCGTTTATAACCTTGTCCAATTCTCTACTAGTATTGAGTAACTTCTCTACATCACAGTTATCTATATCATAAGCAAGTCTATTTAGTTGCTCTCTTAGTTCTTCCATACGTTTCTCTATATCATTCATACAAAATCCTCCATTATTATATAACTTGCTTACAAAGCAAATTATAACATTAAACTTGCTTTATAATCAAGTTTATAAATAAATAATTTGGAGGATTTATGTATGATTAAAATGAACGATTCAAATAATAGAAACTTAATAGGTGAACGTGTTCGACAAGCTCGACATAAAGCCAAACCTAAAGTTACTCAAACAGATTTATTAGCTCGTCTAGCTGTTCGAGGAGTTGAATTAGAGAAAACTACTATCTCTAAAATAGAAGCGAAAACAAGACCTGTAACAGATATTGAACTTGTTGCCATTGCTGATGCTTTAGGAGTAAGTGTGTTATGGTTGCTAGAAATGGAGTGATAATATCTGTTCTGCTTTCGTTTTACTAGAAATGGTATACTAAGTGTCTGCACAACAAACTTATGGGTTTACGGTTGCAGTGATCCTCTGTATAGTTGTCCTTTCTCTGAATCATATCTATAACTTGTGTAACCTTACTAGTCTTAGAAACTTGTTCTATAAAATATCCTTTTTTTCTAATGGTCAAAAGTCTTGTTTCTTCCTCAACGCTCAAATGATTAGTCTCTTCTAAATTTTTAAATGTATAATAATCTCCTGCTGAGATATAAGACTTTGTATTCGTATGATCCAGCTTTGTTTTCATCTTCCTTTATGGGTTTACCATCCTTGTAAATTTTAAAACCGTTCATAAACTACCTCCATGTAAACTTCCCATAAAGACATATATGGGTCTATTTACTTAACAAAAATGACACTTTTGTATATATATTATCAATAAGTGTCATTTTATGCAATAATTAAATTAATATTTATAATTAGGTAGCAGTATCAAGTTGTATTTTGAACAATAATATATTTTCTCAACAAAAAACACCCTTTGGTTTCATTTTACCAAAAGGTGTTTTCAAATTTCTGTTTGATTAATAATTTCTCTTCATTTGGTTATAAAGCATCTGAGCTATACCTATACCATTGGTGCCTTTGCTTAGGTGATTTGCTAATTCTTGGTCGTACATGTCTTCAAAGATTTCTGTAGCTGTACCTTTTTCTATAAGCTCACTTTCTGGTATTGTTGAACGCATGGATTTTAGAAGCATGTGGGTGAATATGGCTTCAAAATCTTGGCATGCTTTCATAAGTGCTTTATCGTTTTCTTTGTTGTTAGCTTTTTCAGTAATTTGCTTTATTTTATTTTCGTCATATGTATTTGTATTTATTAGCATATTAGCGCTTGAATCTATTATGTTCATATAATCACCTTAAATATTTATTATCTTCTTAGGCTATTTGCCATTTGAAGCATTTCATCTGATACTTGAATTGCTTTTGAGTTTATTTCATAGGCTCTTTGAGCTGTTATCATCTTTACCATTTCTTCCACTACCTGAACATTCGAAGCTTCAAGGTATCCTTGTACAATTTTACTATCCATCTCATCTGCTTCTAGTAAATATTCTTCCCCCGCTGCAGCTGTTATGCTGTATAGATTTTGTCCTTCGCTTAAAAGCCCTGCAGGATTCATGAAGTTAACTATTTTTAGTCTTCCAAGCTCGATCGTTTCTTCATCTTCATCTTTTGCAGTTACATATCCCATACTATCTACATTTAAATCTGTCATTCCATTTTCTACTATGATAACATCATCATCTTCATTAAGTACAATATATCCGTCTGATGTTACTAGCATAGCTTCGTCTCCGTCTACACTTAGCTTAAAGCTACCATCTCTAGTATATCTTACATTATCGTTAGGTAATAGTACTGAAAAGAAGCCTTCTCCATCTATTGCAAAGTCAAGGTCGTTCTGTGTTTCTATTAAGCTTCCTTTTCTGAAATCTCTTGTTGTAGCACTAGGCATTACTCCATGACCTACTTCTAGGTTTACTGGAGCTCCTAAATCATCATTTAAATTTGTTTTTTTGATTGTAGCATATAAAAGGTCTTTAAATTCTGCTCTTTGTGTTTTGTAGCCATTTGTGTTTACATTTGCTAGGTTGTTTGAAATTGTGTCTATGTTTAATTGTTGGGCTTTCATGCCTGTTGCGGCTGTCCATAATGATCTAATCATATTTTCACATCCTTTCATCACTAAAGGTATGACACGTCCCTGCAATACGGTCTATCTTTCTGGGGAATGTCCCCGAACTACTACGAGATCCTTCACTTACGTTCAGGATGACAATTGTTCTACTATTGTTCTACACTCTTCCTAATTCGTTTACTACTTTATCTAGTAATTGATCCTGGGCTTGGATTACTTTTTGGTTGGATTCGTAGCTTCTTTGGGCTGTGATCATGTTTACCATTTCTTTTATTGTATTTACGTTTGAAGTCTCTAGATATCCAGCTAATACTTGTCCATCAAATCTGGCTTCTTGTGCATCTACATTGTCAACTGTAGTATATAAATTGTCTCCTTGTTTTCTTAAGTATTCTTTATTGTCAATTTTCACTATATCTAGATTGTATTCGACTTGTCCTTCTATAATTATATCACCATATTCATTGACTTCGAAACTCTCTTGGCCTAGTACTATGGGACCATTTTGCCCTAATACGGCATGTCCTTCATTAGTTACAAGCTCTCCATTGGCATCTAATGTAAATGAGCCATCTCTTGTATATGCTACTCCATTTGGTGTCTGCACTTTAAAAAATCCGTCTCCTTGCAATGCAAAATCTAGCTTGTTTCCTGTTTCTGTTATGATACCTGCTGTATAGTCTGTGGCTATCTTATCAAATCTAACTCCTCCACTAGTTGTACCTATAACATTAAATGGTGGGAATGTTATGAGATTATCCACGATTTGTCCACCTGAAATTACATTTCCTCTATTGTCAATCTCTATATTTCTGTCTTCTACTCTAATAGGTCCATTTTTGCCTAAAACATAATTCTCTCCATCTGTTTTAAGCTCATCATTTAGATTTTTATAGTATGTTTTAAGATATCCATTGTCATCTACTGTAAACCTTATACTTCTGCTATGGCTTATGCCTGCAGGTGTATTTACTTTAAAGTATCCTGCATTTATTGATAATGTATAAGAATCCTCATCCCTTTCAACATTTACTCCGCTAAAAGCCCTATGGTTGTCCATGTCTACTCTATCGTTAATTTTACTTAGGAGTACCTCTGGGAAAGATTCTGATATGGCTATATCCTTTTTAAATCCTGTAGTGTTTGCGTTTGCAAGATTATTTGATATTACATCTATATTTTTTTGATTTTGTAATAACGCAGACGCTGCTATGTACATGGAATTATTCACGAAACCAACTCCTATTCATAATTTCTTTTTCTCTGGTCGTCAGACAATACAGTATTTTCTAGAACATCAACCCATTCTAGTGCCTTGCCTGTACCTACTGCAACACAAGATACTGGATCTTCTGCTATATAAACAGGTATACCTGTACGTTTGCTAATTAGCTTGTCCATTCCCCATAGTAGTGAGCCTCCACCTGTCATTACTAAACCAATATTGCCTACGTCTGCTGCTAGCTCTGGTGGTGTCTTTTCGAGAACTGAATGGACAGTTTCTGCTATTGCTGTAACTGGTTCTTCTAATGCTTCTAACATTTCCTCTGATGTAATAGTTATATTTTTAGGAAGTCCAGTAACTAGATTTCGACCTCTAACATCCATAGATACTTCAGTTGATCTTGGGAATGCTGTTCCTACGTTAATCTTTAATCCTTCAGCACTTCTTTCTCCAATCATAACATTGTGTTTCTTTCTTATATACCTAGTTATAGCTTCGTCAAATTTGTCTCCAGCTACTTTTATTGATTTACTAACAACTATTCCACCAAGAGAAATAATAGCTACATCTGTAGTTCCTCCACCTATATCTACTATCATATGTCCTGTTGGCTCTGTTATGTCAAGTCCTGCTCCGATAGCTGCTGCTATTGGCTCTTCAATTAAGTATGTCTTTCTGGCCCCTGCTTGATTGCTTGCTTCTAATACTGCTCTTTTCTCTACTTCCGTCACTCCACTTGGAACACATACTATGATTCTTGGTTTAAATAGCATCCTTCCTGCAGCTTTTTCTATAAAATATTTAAGCATTCGCTCTGTTACCTCATAATCAGAAATGACTCCGTCTCTAAGTGGTCTTATGGCTATTATATTGCCAGGAGTTCTTCCAAGCATTCTCCTTGCTTCTTCTCCTACAGCTAATAGCTTGTTTGTGTTTTTGTCAATGGCTACTACTGATGGTTCCTGAAGCACTATTCCTTTGCCTTTTATGTATACTAGTATACTAGCAGTCCCTAGGTCTATTCCCATGTCAGATCTAAACGAAAACATAATAAAACCCCCTTATGTAATTGAAAATTGAGAATTGAGAGTTATTTTCTTTCAATACTTATCAATTCTTAATACTTTCTTTAGTAGTCTTTACTATTGAATGTAGAATCTTTAAATACTAGATCCTTCGCTTACGCTTAGGATGACAATTCTATTTAATTCTCCATTCTCAATTCTCAATTCTTCATTGTATTTATACGCATAGCTATCCCACTGTTAGATATTTCTATAAATTTTCCAAAATTCCTCTTTTTTTCTTCTAATAAAACAAAAAATATTACTTCCTTTTTGGAAATAATATTTTTTGTATACCCCTCTATATAAAATTTGTCTTAAATCCTCATTAGTTATTAATTGCTTTGTATTTCATCTTTGTTGCCTTGCCACCCCGAATGTGTCTTTCTGCCTTGTTCATATCAAGTACTTTCTTTACATCACTTGCTACAAGAGGGTTTATCTTGGGAAGACGCTCCGTCACATCCTTATGGACTGTACTTTTACTAACACCAAAAACCATTGCAGTTTGTCGTACTGTGGCATTTTCACTTATTATATATTTGGCAATCTCTAATGCTCGTTCTTCTATATAATCTTTCAAATTAGTTAACCCCCTTTGACGGTATTCTTGAAATTATGAGTCTTTTTAAGTAATACTTATGCATAATTGTTGAATATTAGAACTATTGATGCTTCTGTATGTTTTATTTTTTAAAGATTATTTAAACTTTGGCAAATAATTTTTAGGATTTACATTTTTACCATCTTTAATAACTTCAAAATGTAAATGAGGTCCTTCTAATAACTCAATTCCTGCAGATTTTCCTATTCCACTTATTGCATCACCTTTTTTTACTTCTTGACCAACTTCAACCATCTCATCTGTAGACAAGCAACCATACTTTGTCTTTAGTCCATTTCCATGATCTATGGTAATGGTTATTCCTAATTCACTTTCTTTTTCTATTTGAGTGATTGTTCCATCTAAAGCTGCTTTTACTACTGTTCCTTCAGTTGCTTTTATGTCTATTCCGTTATGTGTAGTCCACTGCTCTAAAGTTTTTGAATAAATTAGGTTATCTTCTGCATAATCCATGCTTATACTACCTAGAGTTGGCTGAGCCATTACTGTGACTGCTGGTTCTTCCCCTTTTGTAGAAGTAGCTGCAACATCCGTAGTTGATGTAACCTTTGTCTTTTGTTCTTCTGGAGTCTCTGCTCCGTTATCTTTTGTTTCTTGGGTTACTGAATCTTCATCTATTTCTATTAATGAGACATCTTTGCTTTTATCTTCTTCTAAATCTTCGATGTCTTCAAAATAGCCTTCAGCAAAATCTAGATATTCTATATTATCTGGAGTATTTGCCTTGTCATAATTTGTTTTCGACACCCAAACTGCTGTAGTTGTCACTATGCATATACAGATAAATAAGATAACATAAAAACCATCTTTATCTGTAATCACCTTCATTCCTTTTGATATTTTACTTATTATTGGATTTTTATTTTTATTATTGCCTTCATTATTATTGGGTTCTTTGTTAAACTCGTCCATATGTCCCACCTCCATTACATATTGTGACCAGTTTTAGAAAAATAATACATGTATATAAAAAATTTTTTGCAAAAAAATAAATCCTTCACTAACGCTCTGGATGACAGGTTGTCATGGAAGCCAACCACTACTTTTTTTGTCATTCTGAACGAATGTGAAGGATCTCAATTTTTAATTATATTTTCTTATCTCCACTCCTTGATAATAATGCTTTAATATCTCTTCATATGAACTGCCGTTTTTAGCCATGGAATTTGCTCCCCACTGACTCATTCCTACACCGTGGCCGTTGCCAAGGGTTTCTATTTCTATTTTGTCTCCTATAAGATTTATTTTAAAATTAGTTGAGTTGAGATTAAATAGTGTTCTAAAATCTCTTCCCTCTACTATTTTATCTCCTATCATCAATTTCATTATTCTACCTGTTTCGCTTTTATCGGCCACTTTTATAATCTGGGTAACATTTTTCTTTGTAATTTTAATGTTTGGAACTATTTCTTGGATTTTTTTTACAAAATCATTAAATGACATGCTAATACTTGAATGAAATTTTGGTGAACTCTCTTCATTTGGGCTAGATACTGACCTTAGATAAGGCTTTGCTGTTGCAAATACATTTTCTGAATCCTCTGTCATACCACCGCTTGTTGAGTGATAAATAGCATCTATCAATTCTCCATCAAATGTTACTACCATATTTTTAGTTTCATCTACAGCCTGGTTTATCTTGGGCCAGTATTCAGTAATCCATCCTTGACCATGGTCCTGTCCTAGCTCCTCTAATGTCAAATATGCCTGACAATGGACACCTGTGCAAAGTGGTGCTGTTATATGGTCAGGATTTCCATCTTTAAATCTCTCTATACGTGTCAATGCATAGGTTCTAGCGGCTATGGCTTGTGCCTTCAATGCCTCAATATGAAATGCTGCTGGCATCTCAGCAGCTACTACTCCTTTTATATATTCCTCTAGCTCCATTTCATCAGTAGTACCTGTTTTTATATTATATACTTTTACAAGTTCTTTACCTTCTATGATTTTCTGCTGTTCATCCATGGAAGGATTTTTTCCCTTATTCATCTCACAACCTTTTACAAGGAATAGTGGCAATAATATTGTTAAAAAGAGAATAAAAATTATGTACATAGCTAGGTTTTTCATGTGTGTTATCCCCCTTAAACAGTAGTTAAGCAGTAGTTAAGCAATAGTTGAACAATTGTTAAACTATTGTTACACTACCGCTACACTATTGTTAATCTATCGTTATTTTAGTCTTAATTAATTGTATGCTAGGGGGATAAGCTATATGAAAAAAATATTAGAATCCCTTATGCTCTGTTCTCGTTATGATTTCATTTTGCAGTTCTTCTGTTAAATCATTGAAATAGTCGCTATATCCTGCAACTCTGACTATTAAATCTTTGTACTGTTCTGGGGTTATCTGTGCTTTTTTTAGTGTATCAGCACTTATTACATTAAATTGTATATGGTGCCCGTCTAGCTTGAAGTATGTTCTAACTAGGTGCATAAGATTTTCTATTCCTTCTTCACTGTTTAATAATGATGGTGTGAACTTTTGGTTTAATAATGTTCCACCTGTTCTTAGATGATCCATTTTTGATGCTGACTTTATAACTGCAGTTGGTCCTAATCTATCAGTGCCTTGAACTGGTGATATACCTTCTGATTGAGGTTCATGTGCTTTCCTTCCATCTGGTGTAGCTCCTGTTACAGAACCAAAATACACATGGCAGGTAGTTGGAAGCATGTTTATTCTATAAGTGCCACCTTTTACTGATGGTCTCCCGTTTACAGCCTTATAAAAATAGTCAAAGGCTTCTCTCATTATGTTATCGGCATAGTCATTGTCACTACCATATCTTGGTGTTCTATTTAATAAAAGCTGTCTAATACGCTCTTTTCCTCTAAAATTATCTTCTAAAGCCTTTAACATTTCATCCATGGTCAAAGTCTTATTGTCAAATACATGATATTTTATTGAGCTTAAGCTGTCGGTTAATGTTCCTATACCTACGCCTTGTATATACATAGAGTTATATCTTGCTCCGCCAGCATTATAGTCTTTAGCTTTTTTTATACAATCATCAACTATAATTGATAAAAAAGGTGAAGGCATGTATTTCATATATAGTTTTTCAATAATGTTGTTTCCTTTGATTTTTATATCTATAAAATGGTTTATTTGCTTTTCAAATGCAGTCATTAGTTCTTGGAAATCCTTGAACTTTCTTGGGTTTTCTGTATCTATACCTATATTCTTGCCTGTTTGAGGGTCGATTCCATTGTTTAGGGTTATTTCTAATACTTTAACCAAATTAAAATATCCCGTTAATATAAATGCTTCTTTACCAAATGCTCCTGTCTCTACGCAACCGCTAGTGCCTCCACATCTTGCATCTTCAATAGATTTGCCTTGTCTTAGCATTTCTTCTATTACTGTATCAGCATTGAATATTGAAGGCTGACCCCAACCTTTCTTAATTATTCCGATAGCTTTTTTAAGGAACTTATCAGGACTTTTTCTGCTTAATTGGATATTGGAGCTAGGCTGTAATAATCTCATTTCATCTATTACTTCAAGCATCATGTAGCTTACATCATTTACTCCGTCAGTGCCATCTATTTTTAATCCGCCACAGTTTATATTTGCAAAGTCAGTATAAGTTCCGCTTTCTTTCAAAGTGACTCCTACTTTAGGAGGTGCTGGCTGGTTGTTAAATTTAATCCAGAAAAGCTGTAAAAGCTCCTTAGCCTTTTCTCTGGTTAAAGTTCCTTCTTCTATTCCCTTTTTGTAATATGGCTCAATATGCTGGTCTAATCTTCCTGGATTAAATGCATCCCATGTGTTTAACTCTGTTATTACAGAAAGATGCACAAACCAATAAGCTTGTAATGCTTCGTGGAAGTTTCTTGGGCTATTGGCAGGTACGTGATTGCATACTTGAAATATCTCTATTAGTTCTTTTTTTCTCTCTGGAGATTCTTCTAAGTCAGCAAGTCTTTTAGCCTCCAATGCGTGTCTTTTCCCAAAGGTGATTATGGCATCACAGCATATAGACATTGCCTTAAGCTGCTCATGTTTATCATAGGCATCTAAATCATTGATAAAGTCTAGCTTTTCTATTTCTTCATCTATTTCTTTTTTAAATTCTAAAAAGCCTTTATTGAATATTTTATTATCTCCTACTGTATGGCCTGGTGCTCTTTGCTCCATGAATTCTGTATATATTCCTGCATTGTAGCAGTCCTTCCACTCTTCTGACATCTGGTCAAATAGTAAATCCCTCATGGAGCTGCCATTCCAGAAAGGAATTATTTCTTCTTCTTGAATTTTTTTTGACTGTTCATCTACTCTAAAAAATACTTTTTCTCTTTTATTTATGGTTTCAAAGTCCTCTATGGTGTGACAGCAAAGCTCTGGATAGGTTGGTGTAGCCTTTGGTAATGGTCCCCTTTCTCCTACTATAAGCTCACCGTCGTTTATGCATATGGTCTTATTCTCCATCAGTTCCTTGAATGTCAATGCTCTTAGGACAGGAATCGAAACCTTGCCTTGGTATTTTTTATAGGCATTAGTTACTATTTGAGCTCTTTCCACAGAAATAGTAGGAATAGCGTCTAAGCTCCTTTGTCTCAAAATCTGTACTCTTTCATTCATAAAATTAACCCCCTATCTTTACGTTTACACCACAGGTTTTAATTACTTCAGAAGCAAAGTCCATCTCTTCCTGAGTTGGCTCTTCAACGTCTAAGATTTTATATGGCTTACCTAGTCTATTGTATTTTTCTTGCCCAATTTTATGATAAGGAAGCAGATTCACTATTTTCACATTAGGCAAGGTTCTAATAAAATCTCTAAAATCCCTTAAATCATCTATATTATCGTTTATTCCTGGTATGATAGGTATTCTAATAAATACTTCTTTGTTTATGTCCCTAAGAAGTTTAAGGTTCTCTAATATTTTATGATTTGGTACACCTGTGTATTTTTCATGTTTGTCAGAGTTCATATGTTTCAAATCATAGAGAAATAGGTCTGCAAATTGACTTACCTCTTCTACTGTCTTTTTTGATGCAAAGCCGCAGGTATCAATTGTAGTATGTATGCCAAGGTTTTTCATTTCTTTTAATAAGGCAATTAAAAAGCTTGGCTGCATCAAGGGTTCCCCTCCTGAAAATGTAATGCCTCCATTGGATTGCTGGAAAAAATCCTTATCTTTTAATATTTCTGCTACTACTTCGTCTACTGTCATAGTTTTGCCTGCCATTTCTCTGGCTTCTGCATAGCACTCCTTAACGCAATCACCACAATGGGTACATTCTTTTAGGTTTGTAATTATCATGCTATCAACTTCTTTTATTGCGCCATGTTTGCATACATCTATACATGTCTTGCAGCCTATGCAACGATTTGGAAACAGCATGAGCTGTTCCTTTATCTCCTGACTTTCGGGATTGTGACACCACCAACAGCTTAAAGGGCAACCTTTTAAGAAAACTGTGGTTCTAATTCCTGGTCCGTCATGTATGGAATATTTCATTATGTTGAAAACTTTACCTTCCGTAACCATCACCCCTGAACAATTGAGAAATGAAAACATAATAATAGAAATATTGCTACATATGTAACTTGTATAGTAATTTAGACTAGATTACCATAATGTTTTACATAGAATCAGAACTAAAAAAAGTTAAGAGACCCTTCGTAAGTAAAGCTTATACTGCCCTTCTCAGAGTGACAACTTATTAATTCTCGATTCTTTGTTAAAAAAAACGAGGTCGCCCTCGTTTTTTTACTAGTTTGCTGGTATTAGTATTTCTTGTCCTGGGAATATTAGATGTGGGTTCTTTAGGTTATTGAACTCAGCTAGTTTTTCCCATACTAGTCCAAATTGTTTTGCTATCTTCCATAATACGTCTCCAGGTTTTACTACATAT